>NZ_JBYSWK010000027.1:0-56317 GCF_058781025.1 Heyndrickxia sp. FW510-T9
CAATTGTATTACATTATCATTACAATTACTAATAATTTCAATAAAAATTAGCAGATCATTCTACTGTGAAAAATGGATAGAAAAACAAATGAAAATCATACCTGTAAACGAGGTGTGCTCTTCATTTTTTGATGATTATAAACTATTTTCCCTGATTGTTTGAAAAGGTTGAAGCTCATACCATTCAATTCACTAGTGGCTTTAAAATTTGTTGATATAATTATTACAAAATTTAAACCTTTTATTTTTTACATTGAATGACATGCTTTTCCGAAATTAATAGTTAAGAATTTCTACTCATTATGCGCACCACAAAAAAGCACCTTTACCACTAGGCAAAGGTACTCTCTATATGTTCCTTTTATTTTTTAGTAATCTCCAACAAAATATCATTTCCACCGTTAACTTGTTGATTTATTGAAGGTTGATTTATTTCGAAACTATCACCGTTTAATAATATAACTGGTGTAATGACTTTATAGCCTAAATCTTTTATTTTTTCCACATCAAAATCAGCCAATACACTCCCTTTGCTAACTTTGACTCCATCTGAAACCTTAATGTCGAATCCTTCTCCACCTAGATTTACCGTTTCCAAACCCATGTGAATTAATATTTCCGCGCCTTCTTTTGAACGTAACGTGATTGCATGTTTTGTTGGGAAAACATTTACTACTTCACCATCAATGGGAGAAAATAATGTTTTTTCTGACGGAATGATGGCTACTCCATCTCCCATCATTTTCTCTGAAAAGACTTGATCTGGTACTTCCTCTAATGAAACAACCTTACCGGTTAATGGTGCTATAACTGATATCGCTTGCTCGCTTTTTTTAAATAATGATTTGAACATGTAACTTCCTCCAATCTTTCGTACAAAATATAAAAAACGATTTCTATTCTAACGTATAAATTCAAATTTGAAAAATAATACACATTAACATTTGTTAGGAAAAATCTTAAATAAGCATTATTAATCTTCTACCCTGTTTCCTCTCTTCACATGCAATTTTATGAAACCTTTTTTGAAAACGCTTCAAATTTTTGTTGAATTTTGTCGAAACTGATAATATACTAAACATGTAAATAATTTTCATGTATGGAGGTATTATGATGAATAGTTTCTTCGAAAAAGCTCAGCAGTTTGGTAAATCCTTCATGTTGCCGATTGCAGTATTGCCTGCTGCTGGTCTTTTATTAGGGATTGGGGGAGCTTTATCTAACCCAAATACCGTTAAAGCTTATTCATTTTTAGATGTATCTTGGCTCCAATCGATTTTCACGATTATGTCGAGTGCAGGAAATATCGTCTTTGCTAATCTTGCTTTACTTTTTGCGGTTGGTATTGCAGTGGGTTTAGCAAAATCAGATAAAGGTACGGCAGGTCTTGCTGGTGTCCTAGGATTTTTAGTTATGAATTCAACAATGTCAGCTCTACTTACTATTACGCATAAAATGAATACAGAAAACCCTGCCGCTGCAGGACAAGGAATGGTTCTTGGTATTCAAACGTTAGAAACAGGTGTGTTCGGTGGGGTAGTAGTCGGTATTTTAGTAGCTTGGCTACACAATCGATATAATAAAACGCAACTTCCTCCGTTCTTGGGATTCTTTAGCGGATCACGATTTGTTCCTATCATTTCATCTTTTGCAGCTATTTTGTTAGGTGCCGTTATGTTCTTAGTTTGGCCATTCATTCAAAGTGGGATCTTTAAAATGGGTGGTATTGTACAATCTACAGGTTACATTGGTACATTCTTCTATGGATTTATTCTAAGGTTGCTTGGTCCTTTCGGTCTTCATCATATTTTCTATATGCCATTCTGGACTACAAGCTTAGGTGGAACTGCCGTTGTCGACGGTCATTTAGTGGAAGGTACACAACGAATTTTCTTCGCACAATTAGCAGATCCAAATACGAAGCATTTTTATATTGGAACTTCACGTTTCATGTCCGGACGCTTCATCACAATGATGTTTGGTTTAATCGGTGCGGCTTTTGCAATTTATCGTACTGCAAAGCCTGAAAACAAAAAGAAAATTGCAGGTTTAATGGGTTCTGCCGCTTTAACTTCGTTCTTAACAGGGATTACAGAACCACTTGAATTTTCATTCTTATTTATTGCACCAGGACTTTATGTACTACATGCATTTTTTGATGGATTAGCATTTATGATGGCTCATATTCTTCATATTACAATCGGACAAACTTTTTCTGGTGGATTTATTGATTTTATTTTATTTGGAGTTTTACAAGGTAATGCCAAAACAAACTGGGTGCTTGTTCCAGTTGTTGGAGTTGTATGGTTCTTCCTATACTATTTCTCCTTCACCTTCTTCATTAAGAAGTTCAATCTTAAAACTCCTGGACGCGAAGAAGCAGGAGAGGACACTGTTACAATTACGAATAAAAGTGAACGTGCTCAAATTATTATCGGTGCTTTAGGCGGAGCAGAAAACTTAGAAAACGTCGACTGCTGTGCTACTCGTTTGCGTGTTACTGTAAAAGACGAGAAAAGTATAGATGAAGATGTATTAAAGAAAACCGGTGCCAAAGGTGTTGTTTCTAAAGGAAAGGGCATTCAAGTGATATACGGACCGGACGTTACGATTATCAAAAACGAAATTGAAGAAATTGTAGGTGGATAAACATGTTAAAGACCATAAATAAGGGGCTAGTCGCTTCTTGTCAAGCACTTCCAGATGAACCACTTCACAGCTCATTTATTATGGCAAAAATGGCTCTAGCAGCAAAACTTGGTGGGGCTGTTGGTATTCGCGCTAATTCTAAAGAGGATATTATTGCTATTAAGCAAGAAGTTGAGCTTCCTGTTGTTGGAATAGTGAAACGAGATTATCCAGATAGTGAAGTTTTCATTACAGCTACGAAACGGGAAATAGATGAATTGCTTGAAACTGGATGTGAAATGATTGCAGTGGATGCAACATTAAGATCCAGACCAAATGGCGAAACTCTTGAAGAGCTTGTTTCCTATGTAAGATTACAAGCACCTAACGTTCAGCTAATGGCTGATATATCTTCTCTGGAAGATGCGATAAATGCAGAAAAATTAGGCTTTGATTGTGTTTCAACTACTCTATACGGATACACAAATGATACAAAAGGATGTAAACTATATGATAATGAGTTTAAATTTTTGAAAGACATCCTTCAAACCGTGTCTATCCCTGTAGTAGCAGAAGGAAATGTTATTACTCCAGAAATGGCAAAACAGGTCCTTGATATTGGAGCACATTCAGTAGTTGTTGGTGGTGCCATTTCCAGACCACAACAAATTACGGCCCGTTTTACAGAAATGATTCGCGGGTAGATTCACCGTTAAGAAGGAGAAAGGAGTTATTAGTGGCATCACTTTTAAAGGATATTCAGTCTAGATATTCTTCTTTTTCAGATAAAGAAAGACAAATAGCAGATTATTTGCTCTCCTCACCTGAGGAAGCCTCACAAAGTCATATCAAGGAAATTGCAGAGAGGACGGGAGTGTCCGTTGCTTCTATCACTAGATTTGCTAAAAAAGTTTCCTGTCGTAACTTTGTGGAGTTAAAATTAAAGCTTGCTAGGGAGAATCATGTTGATGAAAGTTCAGATATAGACGAGGCATTACATCATCAATATATTGAAATGTTCCATGATATCCAATCTTTATCTGGAAAAGAATCCTTTTCTCGTGTTCTATCCTTAATTAAAGGGTCGAATCGAATTTTCATATATGGTTTAGGCAGCTCGGGACTTGCTGCACAGGAACTTAACTATCGTTTAAGCAGAATGGGTTTTATTGCCAAGGCAGTGACCGATCCTCACTTAATGGTCATAAGGAGTGCCCTACTTGAGAAAGGAGACCTTTTACTTGCTTTTTCACGTTCAGGGCAAACAAGAGATTTATTAATTCCAGTCGGACGAGCAAAGGAAAATGGAGCGAAAATCGTTTCTTTCACTGCTTACGGAGATACCCCTTTAACAACTTTATCACACGAAGTATTATGGACTGTTCACCCAATACGAAATGGATATTTCTCAACAGGACTAGACTTAAGTGCTTTATTTTTAATTGATCGAATTACTGCCCATTTTCTACAAGATCCAGCAAGGCATAAAATTTACATGGATACAGTTTCTGTTATTTCTTCTTTATCACATTTAAATAAAACATAAGACTTAGTTGCTCCTCTTTAGAAGAGGGGCTTTTTTATAACATAGAATTCTATAGATTCTAAATAGGTGCTACAATATCTTAAAGTCGAAGAAACTATATATAGAAGCAAAGGAGATAAAAAACATGATTAATGTCCTATTCGTTTGTCTCGGCAACATTTGTCGCTCCCCTATGGCAGAGGCACTTTTTCGAGACTTGCTTGTTAAAGAAAATTTGAGTGATCAAGTAACTGTTGATTCCGCTGCGACTAGTTCGTGGCATGTTGGCGACCCACCTCATAAGGGCACCATTACTATTTTGAAAAAATACAATGTTTCCACTGAGGGACTTGTTTGCCGACAGATGAAAATGGACGATTTCGAGAAATTCGATTATATAGTTGGCATGGATACGAGCAATGTTAGGAATATTTATCAATTAACTGGAAAACCCGATCATCCGAAAATCATTCGTCTGCTTGACTTAACCAAACATCAAAAGGATGTTCCGGACCCATATTACACAGGTGATTTTCAGGAAACTTATGATTTAGTAACAGAGGGTTGCAAGGCGTTACTTGAAAAAATTCGTCAAGATCATGCATTACTAAAGGAATAGAATTACCCCTCATTGGCATGATTCTAGAATTAACTGTTTGGCAATGGTATCCTTAGATAATAAATAGTCAAACATTTTGTGAAAAGGGGACAAGAGCACTATGACAGAAATAGAACTCATCGCAAGACTGGTGATAGCTGGAATTCTTGGAGCACTTGTTGGTTTCGAAAGGGAAAAACGCTTCAAAGAGGCGGGTTTACGAACTCATTTTTTAGTTGCAGTGGGTAGTGCACTTGCAATGCTAGTATCTAAATACGCTTTTTACGATGTTGTTCATACCGGAACAATTGAATTGGATCCAAGCCGAATTGCAGCTGGGGTGGTAAGTGGAGTTGGTTTTTTAGGAGCAGGAACAATCCTTGTTCAGCGTCAATCTGTTCGCGGCCTTACGACTGCAGCGGGGCTTTGGGCTACTGCAGGTATCGGGCTTGCCATCGGTTCAGGTATGTACATTGTTAGTATCTGTGGAACAGCCCTTGTTTTAGTAGGTCTAGAAGTATTAAACAGATTATTTCAGCCTATTATTCCGCGTACACACAAATTGAATATTCATGTATCCTCCAACGAAGTCTTACCAAGTATTCTTGATACTTTTACCTCACAAAAGCTTGATGTAGTAACGTATCAAGTTAAATTAGCTTCAACAGATGCGGAAACCCACTACGTTCTCGACTTTCAGCTAAAATCCAATCGGGCATTAAAGGTTAACGACATTGTAAAATTACTTCAATCCTTTTCTGAAGTTGAAAGAATAAAATTTGATTAGATTTGGGGATTATTGATTTTTCTAGATTTTAATTACGTGTCCGTTTCTTTGGGTTGGTTCAAGTTTCGGGCATGTTCCTGCCTTAATCGTTACTGATTTTTGTTTCTCCTATCGTTGGTTGACACGATTCTCCTTGAATTGTTACCGTTCTTCTTCTCTTTTCTCTTTTGCGGGCACGATTCGCCTTGTATTGTTACAGTTCTTCTTCTCTTTTAGTCAAGTCCGATATATTGTGTAAAATTATCTACAATGAAATCGACATACTTAAAATTGTTAAGCGGACTATACTATTTCGAATTTACATTGAGGGGCGGGCAAGATTCTGCATCTTTGATGACCGAGTTCTCCTTCCTACCGCTTGTTCGGGCTTCAATCCTCCTCTTTGATGACCGAGTTCTCCTTCCATCCGCTTGTTTGGGAACCAGCCACCCTCTTTGGTTACCGAGTTCTTTATCCTATGGCACTTACGGTCATCAACTCCCTTCCTACAATCCATAAACCGTATAGAATGTATCATTCTCCACAAACTAAATAGAACAAAACCGGAATTCTTTCATTGACTTGAATTAATATAAGGAGGAAATGAATGTTTTCTTTGCGCGGAGATGCACATAAAATTTATCTGCAATTAAAACAAAATGGAGTGCAGCAAACCAAATTTCTAGACGAAATTAAAGAAATCAAGGAATTTTATGAGTCCATTGACGAAGACACTTTAATACTTATTCACTATCGCATGATAAAAGAGAGAAATGCATCCGGTATCATTCCTCTCTTTGTGTCCTCTATTCCTTGGCTCTTATTTCTTTTTGCAACCCAATTAGAGAATTTTCTTTTCCAAGAAGGAAGTAAATTATGGGCAATTTTTGGATTTGCGTACCTTCTTATTCTTATCATTAGTGTGTTGCTACATTTCCATGAAAAAGCGTGGGCCGCCTTTCATATTGCCATTATCCAAGATATTTTGAAGGAAAGAGGTTATTCTCCAACTACATTATGACGACTTAGCTAATATGAATATCTGTTCCGTATTGTATCAAGCTCAGCTTCCTTGCTACGGACTGGGATGAGAAATTGTCCCATGCGGTGCTGTACAATGCAAGTTTTCCTTGATTTTGCACTTCCGCAGCCCAGGCATTTGCAACATCTATCCCGAATTCTTTTCCACGAAATCCCTCCAGTGTATATAAGCTTGCCTCTGCTGCATGTGAGGTTTGCCTAGCACTACAGCATATAGAAACAGCAACATCGTTTCGGACAATTGCGTAGCACGGTTGCTTAAATTCTAATTCTTCATATGTATAGGGAAAGTGTGGCAGTAGAATTTCCTTATTGGATGGTGTTACTCTTGTCGCTTTCGTTAGCCTATTTCTCACATCTGGAAATGCATATGCCGGTCCAATCCAAATACTACTTATTTTTTGATCATGGTTTAAAATTTGAATTATTTCCGCTAAATGGGAACTGGGATCAGAGCAGACAATTTCGTCTAATTTCTTTACAACTTCCTCTTTAAGAGTGCTATGATACCTAACTACATTCCCAGCCTTTGTTCCACCAACATAGAACCTTGGCCCTTCATCGAATGGAGGCTCATTTACATATGTTAATCTACCATCCTCATCGTACTTAAACAAAACGTTCACATGGTGTTCCATTAATTCCAAATCAGACTGCAAAAAACATTCCTCCTATTTATATGTAGCATTTCTATTAGACTTCGTTATTTTGAAGAAAGAATCCTCCCTCTGCTTGCAATAACACTTACATTTACAATTTACCGTTATTCCAATCGTCATAAAGCCAAGTTCAACGACTAATAGTTTCTACTAAAAGAGCTATTATGAGTTATCCTCACAACCAAATATGTAAATGATGGCCTCGCTGTTATTCGCATATCCTACAATCTATTTTTCACATAGAAAAACCTGAATTCTATGTTCAGAACTCAGGTTACTTCATTACCTCATCTTTACTCTAGCTTTAATCCAGTATCCTTTTTCATTAGCTTTAAAACTATTAAGTAAACAATTCCAATTCCTAACCAGATAAATCCTAATTTCTTCGAAAGCGGATCAAGATTAATCCATACATATCCAATAATAACAAACCCGATTAATGGTAGTATTAAATGTTTCATATAATCCTTACTTCCACTTTTTCTTAAAAAGTAATTCATGACGGATACATGCAAAAATAGGAATGAGGATAGTGCCCCAAAGTTCACAACCGATGACAGCATTCCTATTTGTGAGGCAAAAATAGCCGTAACAATCACTGATAAAATCGCAATGGCAATTGTACCTAAATAAGGTGTTTGGTATTTTGGATGAACCTTCGCTAAGAAACCAGGTAGTTTCCGGTCTCTTGCCATACTATACAAAATCCTTGAAATTGCTGCTTGGGCAACTAGTGAGTTAGCAATTCCCCATGAAAGTGCGGTTGCCAAGATCGTTAAATATTTTAGCCAGGTTCCACCTGCAACCTCTGCAATTTGATAAAAAGCTACATCAGGATTCTTGAAGCTTTTAAAATCTGGCCAAATAAGAGCAGCCACCCATGTTTGAATGATAAATAGGGCTCCAACCGACAATAATGCGAATACACATGCTTTACCAATGGCTTTACTGCCTTCTTTCGTTTCCTCTGCCAATGTGGATATTCCATCGAATCCCAAGAAGCTAAGAACAGCAATCGAAACAGCACCCATAACAACACTCATGCTGAAATGGCTTTTATCATACAAAGGTTTGATGGTCATTTCAGCGCCATTCACACCTTTAGCAATTGCAACGATACCAACAGTGACAAAAATAGCTAGTACAATTAATTCTAGAACAACAATAATTTTATTTGCTTTAGCAGTAAATTCAATTCCACGTATATTAATAACGGTATTAATCGCGATAAAAATCAATACCCAAACAATAAGCGGAATTCCTGGTACCATATCATGTAACGCAGATCCACTGACTAAATATAAAAGTGCAGGAACAAAAATATAATCAAGTAGGATGAGCCAGCCTGCAATGAAACCAACCGAATCATTAATCCCTCTTTGGGCATAAGAATAGACAGAACCGGCAATTGGAAATGCTTCAGACATTCGCGCATAACTAAAAGCTGTAAAAATCATTCCGACCATCCCGATTAAATATGCTAGTGCAATCATTCCATTGGAGCCTTGAGCTACAGATCCGTAAATCCCAAACGGTGCGATTGGAACCATAAAAACCATTCCATAAATTAATAAATCCCAAAACGAAAGGGAACGTTTCAATTCTTGCTTATATAATGTTTTTGGTGTAGAAGGTACAAGTTTTTTTGCTTCCATCCGATTCTCCCCTTAGAAAATTTCCTTAATACCGAGATTCTTTAATATACTTTTCGATAAATAACATCTTGCCGTTTTCAAAGGATCGACAATTTGGCTAACCTGTACTTGGCCGGCAGCACTTAGAAGCATAGCTGTTTCTTCTATTGTCATATCTGTTCTTTTCAGCAAGTAATCCACCATTTCTTCCACTGCTGTGTCCGTAGCTTCATCAAGTGATTTTTTAGATACTAAAAAGGCTATGCCGTCCTCGTTTTCAACAAGTGGTGTACGAAGATTCTCTCCTTTGATAACGGATAATGTTACCGTTACTTTCGCAGGGATTTCAATTCCTGATACTCCTACTTCACCATCGCCCATTGCAGCATGTAAATCTCCTAATGAAAATAAAGCACCTTTTTGAAAAACAGGGAAATAAACCGTTGCATTTTCTGTGATCAAAGTAGTGTCCATATTTCCGCCATGATCACCAGGTGTTCCACAGGACACTTCTCCATCTTTTGGCGCCACGCCAATTACGCCGATCATTGGATTCAGCGGTAAATGTATATTTTCATTAAATATCGCTTTATTATCCTTAATAGGAACCATCTTGATAGAGAAATTCGAAATTCGTTTACCCATGACACCTAAATCAGGACCAGTAACCATAACTCCTTTTTCAGCTAATTCAATTTTCCGAATATGAACTGCAAGAATATCTCCCGGCTCCGCCTCCTCTATAAAAACCGGACCTGTTGCGGGATTGATTTGATTCCAGTCAATCGAGGAAAAGGTTGTGGATTCAGAAGCAATTTGATTTAAAAAACAATCATATGTTTCTATCACCACTTCACTACCTGATTTTACCCTTAGAGCTGGCTTGTGTTTACTGCTCATTTCATAAATAAAAGATTCACGTGTAAGTATCTCCGCCATCATTTATCATCCTCCTTATGTTTTAATTATAGGAAAATTTAGATAATGAAGTTACATTATCTTTACTTATTTTTGTGATATGTTATCTATTTTCAGAACATTGTATAAATACAAACTTATCATGTAGACAACAGAAGACACTATCGAAACTTTAACTGCCAATAAAAGGCTATGGCTCTCGAAGTATACAAAAATACCAATTATCCAAAAAGCATATAAGCATATAACAAGCCAATAAGAATGTTTCTTATCACTTTTACATATGGCCAATATAGGAAAAGAAATGGTCAAATAAAAGAGGAGATAACCGATAAAAATCATATTAATATAGCTTACGAGCCAGTATTGGCTCACAAAAACTAGTAAAGAAAGGACAATAATCAATAAGTACATTACTCTAATTCTCATTGCTGATTGCCATCTAGTATTAAGAGAATGAAGAAATATAGTTGCCATTGAATAAATAGAGATGGCAACTGAATGAACAGCACTAGCAAGCCATACCAAAACGATCATGAGTATGATCAACCGTGATGGAATTTGTAATAAACTTTTGCTAAACAAATAGAATGTATAGGGATGATGCTTACTTACAATATAAATGCCGTATATTAGAACGGAAGCTGGGATTGATGCAAAACAAAACAACGACAATTTTAGAGAAGGATTACGATAATTTTCTTTTATAGACCGCAATACTTGCCATTGAAATGAATTGGTTAAAAGCATACCGATAAAAACAATCGGTATTGCAACAAATATAATCATCATTTCTTGAAAATCAATCGTGTGATGTTTTTCAAATGTAAGATAGGATTCGAAAATAGGATGAATTCCATCCTTCAAAAATAAGAACAATGGTACAAATAAAAAAGCAAATCCACATATCAATAAAAGAATATAAACCGTCCGATATATTGTGAACATTCCACCTAATCCTGCGAAAATAACACAAAAAAGAAGTAATAAAGCTATAAAAATGATTGGTTGCTGTGGAAACCATACACCAAACAGCTTATTAGCCAATGAAAGTTGTAACAATAGCCCCTCCATGTTTGCAAAAATAAAAAGCGGCAGAAAATATCTAAAGCCGATTTTTGTAAACCTCTGCTGGTAAAATCGAATCAAAATAGGTTCATTAATATTTTTTGCTTGAATTCCATTCAAAAAATGTGACAGAAGGAAATACATGAATAGGAAGAAGCATATATAATATCCAATACTGATAAGCATCCCAAAATGATATATAAAATAAATAGGCATAAATAAAGAAGTTGTCCCAAAGAAAGAAACCCACAGTAATACCGTCGAATGCTTCATACCGTATTTTTTGCCAATCATAAGGAATTCAAGTGGTGACCGATGCTCTGCCACCCTATTTAAATTAAAAATAATAACACCTGCGGCTAAAAATAAAATAATATACCAATCAATCATGATACAAGCTCTCCTTATATTGGCGTGGAGACAATAATATCATCTTCTTAAAAGTAGAACTAAAATGATGCAGGCTAGTAAATCCAACTTCCTCTGAGATCTTTTGAATCGACCACTCTGGATGTTCCTTTAAATGCTTTTTGGCTTTTTCAATGCGAAAAGAAACAACATATTCCTGAAAATTCATCCCTAATTCTTCTGAAAGCTTTCTGCTTAAATAGGTAGACGACATATGAACTTCTTCCGCAATGTCCTTTAAATTTATTTTTGAACCATAGTTTTTATGTATAATATTCATCACTTGCTGGACCACTGGCGAAACCTTTTCTAAGTATCCAAATTGCTCCCTAAATCGGTCCAACGCTTGGTAAAACTCCTTACTAATAACAGGTTTCACGATATAATCAAAGACATGTAAGCGAATTGCCTGCTTTGCATATTGAAAAGTTTCATAGGCGGTAATCATCATGCATTCCGTCTCATAGTGACCTCTTATGTATAAGCAAAGGTCTAATCCTGATTCTCCTGGGAGATGTATATCTAAAAGTGCTAAATTAATGGAGTGATTTCCAAGTATTTTCTTTGCTTGTGCAGCATCTTCTGCCTTAAAAACAGACCATAATGGATATCTTTCATGGATTAAAAAATGTAATTGATCCAATTCTAACTGTTCATCATCTACAATTAATATTTTCATCTCTTACCCTCCGGTGTATAAGGCCAAACTGCTTTAGCAATCGTGAAATCATTCTTTCTAACTAGGGAAACTTCTGTATATAAATCAAAAAGCAAAGATAAGCGTTTTCTAATATTCTCTAAGCCTACTCCTAAATGCTCGCTTTTTTCCGCATCTATCCCAGGTCCATTGTCGCTGACAGATAAAGTAACCCAACTTCCATTTCTCAAAAGTGAGATGACTAATTGTTTCGTCCCTCTTTTTTTCTCTAAACCATGTTTAAACGCATTTTCAACAAGTGTTTGAAGGATATATGGCGGTAAACAGGTCGATTCTGCTGTTTCATCGATTTGATATTCCACATGCAAATGATGACCAAAACGAATCTTCTGGATGGAAATATAATGCGATGTATAGGTTAGCTCTTTTTGGAAGGAAACAAGCGATTCCTTTTCCATATATTTATAGCGAATAAATTGTGAAAACTCTTCTAAGGCATGACTTACATCTCGAATTCTCCCTAACCGACTCAACGACAGCATGGCATTTAGCGAGTTAAACAAAAAATGCGGCTGAATTTGTTGGCTCAGCTGTAAGTATTCAACACGATGCAATTCCTTTTCCATTTCAATTTTTTTATTTTCAATCTGTAAATAATCAAACTCTTTCCCGAAAAAACCTAATAGCAGCAAAATGACATAGCTCGCAATCGGTATTCCTAAACCACATAAAATTAAAATGGTGAAAACAGACTCATTCATAATGACACCCTTTAACATACAAATAATATTTAAAAAGACTCCGAGACCTTACTCTCAGAATCTTTTCATTACATTTTATTGTTATATATGAATACTAGCTTCCTACTTCGAAGTCACATCTCTAACACTTTTTACCGCTGTCTCGATTCTTCTTAGTCCTTCTTCTAAAATCGAGCGTGGACAAGCAATGTTCATTCTTATAAAACCTTCCCCGCCATTTCCAAAAATATATCCTTGATCCAGTGCTACTTTTGCTTCTTTTTGCATTAAATGTTCAAGAGCTTTTTGTTCAAGTCCTAGCTCCCTGCAATCAATCCAAACGAGATATGTTCCTTCTGTTTGTATCACTTTCAACTCAGGTATATGTTGATAAGTATACTTTGTGAGAAACTCTAAATTTTGTTGCAAATAATCCAGTAATTGGTCAAGCCACTCATCCCCATATCGATAGGCACTTTCTGTTGCTACAAGGCCAAAGGTGCTTGTCATACCAATGAAAAGGGATTCCAGTGTGTTAGTAAATTGTTCTCGTAAGCTTTTATTCGGAATAATAATGTTGGATGTTTGTAGTCCCGCTAGATTAAACGTTTTACTCGGAGCCGTACAAATAATCGAACGCTGGGCAAATTCTTCTGAAATAGCCGCAAAAGGAGTATGTGAATTTCCCTTTAATATTAAATCAAAGTGAATTTCGTCGGATACTACGAGAATATTATGTTTTAGACAAATATCCCCTAATTTTGTTAACTCCTCTTTCGTCCACACTCTTCCAACAGGATTATGAGGACTAGAAATAATAATCAGCTTAACATCGGAAGTGATTTTATTCTCCAAATCTTCGAAGTCCATCACATACTTACCATTTTCAAATTTTAATGGATTCTGCACAATTTCCCTGCCATTTTTTTCTACCGAAAATGTAAATGGATGGTAAACAGGTGACTGAATAATGATTTTATCCCCAGGTTTCGTATAGGTACGAACAATCATCCCCAGTGCTGGGACAACACCTGGTGCATGACAAATCCATTCCTTTTCAATTTTCCAATTATGTCGCCGTTGCATCCAGCCTATTATCGCTTCATAATAAGAATCATTTCTCGCTGTATAGCCAAAAACCCCATGTTCAGCACGTTGTTTTATAGCAGCGATAACAGGCTCGGGCACCATAAAATCCATATCAGCCACCCACATAGGGATAAGATCCTTTTCTCCAAATATGTTTTCAGCTTCATCCCACTTAACAGAACTAGTATTTAATCGATCTATTACTTTATCGAAATCATATTTCATGCTACTATCCCTCCATTATTCCTTTACTAGCTATTGCTTTTGATGTTTTCATATGTTTAGGGTCTTGTCAATATTTAGAGGGAATATTCAGAATCGAGTTAATGATAAATTTCCATCTTCCTCGTTTTTAATACCGAATTTGCACCACGACTCTCGCATGAATATCAATCTCGCCTAATTCAATTGGAGTGGAAATACTATTCCCCATTGCAGCAAACTTTTGAAAAGTCTGCGGAATTTCGCTTATTTCTTCTAAAATATTTATGGGAGTAGGATCAAAATGTAAGTTTAATGTTTCTGCGATTGTCTGTGCCTTTTCCAATGCGTTTTTTACAGCATTGCTTAGGGCCTTTTGATAGTAAAATTGTTGATTTTCAATCATAAACTGAATATCATACACATGATTTACTCCGTTTTTAACAGCTACATCAATAATCTGACCAACTTGATCCAAATTCTTCATTTTAACCATTACCGCATTGGTAACTTGGTAGCCTCTAAACACCTGCTTCCCTTCAACATAATCATATCTAGAATGGATGTTATAAGTCGATGTCTGCATATTTTCCTTTGATATTCCTGTTTGAAAAAGAGCTTGGATTACTTGATTCATTTTAAACATATTTTCCTGCTGAGCCTGATGGAGTTGTTCATTTTCCGTCATCACTTCTAATTGAATGGCGACTGTATCCGGCTTACAAGGAATTTTTGCACTCCCAATAACCTTCATTACACGGGGATGGTCATTTCGATAGGAGGGATTGTACATGAGCATTCCACCTTATTCTTAAAATTTGCCGATACTTAAATTTTGTTATGGATTCTCTACATGATATTTCTATCGATTATTACTTATTCGGGTCTTAGGCAGCAACGAGGAATATTCGATCTTTATACAAAAATTCACATTTCTAAGTGGGTGAAGCTTTGCAATCAAATAGAAACATCTCCATTTCCATATAATCTAGTTAACATGGACTTATACGCTGCAAATTCTTTTAAATAGTAGAAAGCGAAGAAGGAGTGGATAGTATGGAAAAATTGGCGGAACGGATTAAGATTGCAACTAAAAAGCCAACTCCATGGATAAAATGGACCTGGCTTTTTTTCTTTATAGCCTTATAGGAATTTAGTTTTTTTACGGAACCGAAAAATAAAGAACACGTACTCATAAGGAGGAACAATGATAGCAATATTATGACACCAAAGCTTCTTTAATTACCCAGCCAACAATTCCGTCTTTTTTTATTAAAACATATCCCTCACAGCTATCGTCCAGTATGGAAACGATATCCCCTTTTTTCACATTGATTTGTGCACAAGATATATCATCTTTTGCTGTAAAACCTGTTTCAGTTTGAAGAATGTATTCATTTTTAACATAAAGTTTTTGACCTGTTACTTCCTGATTACACAACGTGAAATGTTCCCCTTTTTCAAGTGGAGTAATAGCATAATTCGGAAAAGAAATTCCGCCAGTTTTAGATGGATCAGCTGTAAATTCTTTTACTGTTTGACATGTAGGAAAATGATCCACGTATGTATAGGAATAGACTTTTTCGGAGCTTGATGGATTAATCATAAACGCATTTAATTGGCCAGAATTTTTCACGTTATTCCCACCATCGATTGCAATGATTTTTTTCTCTTTATTAATAATGGGATTGTTTGATAATACTTGTGAGGTATAGTTCCCTACTGGCCAATGTCCAACGATTACATTTTTATTCGCTTGATGAGACTTATTTAGAAATGCTGGTATCGCTATGGCATCTTCCCTATCAGTGTCTTTCCAGTTTTCTACATCTGCAAGACCTGCATGTACGAATATATAATCATCTGTTTCTATCGCAGTTGGTAAATCTGTTAGCCATTTGATTTCCTTAGAAAAATGAGAAGATAACCGTTCTTTTACCTCTTGAATACTCGATTCGCTAGTAATTGTATAACTGATTTTCTCTAGCCATTCATTCATTATGGAATGCTTTCTTGTACATAAATAATTGATCAACTTCGGATTTTCATTTAAGAGCACCTCCATTAATGCTTCACAGTTGCCTTCGATTACATGCACCTTCGGATTGTGCGAGGAAAGTTCCATTACATACTCGATTACTCCCATACTGTTTCTGCCTTTTTCACAAAGGTCACCATTAATAATGAGGTAATCCTCTTTGGAAAAATGAACTTTCTTTAATAACTTTTGAAAAAGCTCTAATTCTCCATGAATATCGGAAATCACAATGATTCTTGATTGAGTTGGGATAAATAGTTGTTTTATTTTTTCCAATGATGATGCCTCTCCTTTTTGTCGTTTTTCGTTTTGTAGGTTAATTTATTCGATAATATCCTTGATTTTCCTTTAGTTATCTATTTGAAAATGTTAAGTAGAAATAATACCAAAAACGCTCGGTGAAACGTTTGATGAGTGTAGGGTCTATTTTGGATTTATTCTAATAAACTACCAATTTGTACATCATTACTTACTTGTTAATCCTTCGTCATTTACGATCTGGTATTGGAACCATCATCGCCGTTGTATAACAATTTGGACAAGTTACATATCGTGCATTAAACCTGTGACGTGTGATAAAGTAATTAGAAAATGAAACCTTAAATGAACACCCACAAGTTGGACATTCAAAATGCGTAGTCTTCCAGCGGTACACTAAAAATGGTATGACTACTAGGAAGATAATAAAGCCGGTAACCGGATTTCCATGAGTCATAAGAATGCCCCCTCCTTACGTCCTTTGATTACAATATCCATATTCATCATAATCCTTATTGTTAATGGTATGCAATGGTACCAGGCTCGTGGACATTTCAGTGATTTGTCCACCTCAGACAGACTTCAATAGAAATGTGGCCATGTAAGGTGGTAGTGAATAGTAAGCAGCAAGCGGAGAAAAACGACAAAGAAAAACCACCCGCGTCAACGAAAACGAATAGGTGGTTCTTCTCGCAAAAAATAAACAACCAAAACATACCATCCTCTGGCAGTAGTTACAGTTATTGACTAAGGAGTTACCGCTCCTCGGTTTATTTTATGTGTGTATTTTTTCAGTATACCCTAACCTGAGAAAATTCAAATTATCCCTCATTCATCTTTCTCTCATAAAAATTAGTACCTGCTCCTCCATCATTCTATCAACTCTTTCCAGGTTTGAAAGATTTTGATTTTTAGGATGAACATTTATATTGCTTGATAGGCTATTGGTTGAGGTTATCTACAAGGTGATTATTAGGGTTTTGACTGAAAGGGAATATGCGGGGAAATCAATCAAGAAAAACATTAACAAAAAATCACTTTGACATTTCCTTCTTTTCGCGCCGTGTCTAAACAGCTAGTAATAAATTTAAGAATTTCATTTTGCTGCCAAACTAAAAAGTCATTTTTTGGTTGGCTAGTGGAATCATTATTAAATATTTCATTTTTTGCCTTCAATGCTTTTTCCATTTGTTGCAATGAAAAATTTTTACTTTCACCTGACCCGCTAGCACCTGCATAACAATTCGTTGCCTCTAATAAATTGTAAAATAAGTGGGCACAAGAATCCCCCATGGTAAAGCGAATATAAGCAATTTCTTCTCCCCTTTTATTGCACCCATAAATATCATGTCCCATTAATGAATCCTCCTTTGGATTAATTTATTTTAAACCTTTACAAGTACACAGAACTATTGAAGCCATATACTCATAAGGCGGTTTAACCATAGTGAAACAGAATTAAACTTTAGGTTTAATAAACATAATGAAAAATTTTTCGATAGAAATGATAACATTGGAGTTAAAAAGTAATGTTACTTTGAAGTGAAAGATATGTGGTATTTCCGGGTGGCCACAATAAAAGGAGAAGTTTCGTAGTTTAATCTTCCCTAAGATGTCATGGAGAAGAGTATATTCTTTAGTAAAATATTTACATAGTTTGAAAGAGAATGTCAATAAGAAACAGTTCGACAAAATTCGATAAATGATTCCTTTTTCAAGCCAATTTTTTTATATATGAAAATTTTTCTCGTGATTCTTAAGAATAATCTCATGAAAATGAATAATAATCTCGCGAAAACGCCTTCTAATCTCGTGAATTTTGTTATTAATCTCGCGAATCGGGACTTTAGACCCAAAATAAACGTCCACAGACCAACTTATTATAATCCAAAAAACGCGATCTATTAGAATCGCGTAAGTTTAACAAGAATTTTACTTTTATACCATCCTAACTAATCGGTGTACCATTCTTAACCGATTCATCCGGTTTTAAAAGTACTACGTCACCTTCTTCGGGAACTCCCCCTAGCACTAATACTTCTGACTTAAAGCCTGCAATGCGTCTAGGTGGGAAGTTTAAGACTGCGACTACTTGTTTTCCAATAAGGTGTTCAGGCTTATATCTTTGTGTTATTTGTGCCGAAGATTGTTTAATTCCGAATTCACCAAAATCAATTTCTAATTTTATAGCAGGTTTTCTAGCTTCCGGAAAAGGCTCCGCTTTCAAAACAGTACCTATGCGAATATCCAATTTCAGAAAATCTTCAATGGTTGCCATGATTATTTCCTCCCATTTTTTTTTGCATTTATCTTGATTTTACAATATTACTTAATAGAGGGGAAATCAAACAATCATGACAAAGAAGAACCACCAACACGTCGCCAAAAACGTAAGGGTGGTTCTTCTCGTTAAACTAATTTAGCCTGAACATACCGTCACTGCTGGCAGTAGTTGCAGATTTGGCCAAGGAGTCACAGCTCCTTGGTTTATTTTATGTGTATATATTTAGAGCATACCCTGTCTAAAATCACAAATTTGTCTTATTAGTTTCCACCTAGAATTGCGACTTGAGACTGCCCCTCAATCCAACTTTCATAAAAATTGAAACACGAGAACCGTCCCCGTGTTCTCTAGTTCTGCGTTTCTCCTTCGTCCGTCTTTTTAGCTTTAGCACTTTCAGATTGAAAGTACTCTTTGCCTTTGAGTTTGACCTCTGGTAGGAAGAAGGTGCCTAT
The DNA here is from genome assembly GCF_058781025.1 of Heyndrickxia sp. FW510-T9. Taxonomy (NCBI): domain Bacteria; kingdom Bacillati; phylum Bacillota; class Bacilli; order Caryophanales; family Bacillaceae; genus Heyndrickxia; species Heyndrickxia sp. FW510-T9. Next base: position 18,966 of record NZ_JBYSWK010000027.1, read on the forward strand.
GAAACTTAGAACAGCGAAAACTAAACCAACCAAGAACAAATGTTGAACACCATACGTTAAGGAAGCCTTCACCGTATCCATTAGTTGAAGGTACATCTGATGTCCCGTAGCACCAAACTTATTAAACTGGGATGCAATCTGTTGTTGTGCTTCAGAAGTCAAAAGTGCTTGTGGATTCATATCAGCTAACTTACTTTTAAACTGTTCCAATGAAGCTGGTATTGTTTCGTTAAACTTATGAGTGAATGATTTGTTCAGAATGGAGCCAAAGATTGGGGAAGCAATTACCCCTCCAAGTGAACTCACAAATTGCTGTGTCGAGTTCACGGTACCCATCATCTTGTAAGGGAACGCATTTTGCACAACCATATTCATAAGCGGCATCAACGAGCCAATACCTAACCCAAGGACAACCATGTTCATTGCCACGGTCATCCATTTTGTATGAATATCCATTTGGTTTAATAAAATGGATCCAACCACAATCACGGCACCACTAGCCCATGCAAGATACTTATACCGACCTGTTTTCGACATAACTTGACCAGAAACGATACTTCCAACAATAAAACCAATCATCATTGGCGACATGACCCATCCACTGCTTTGTGCATTTAATCCGATTACCCCTTGAACATAGACTGGTAAGAACATAAGGCTGCCAAACATGGTCATCCCAATCAAGACACCTAAAACAAGCGAGGTGCTAAAAATACGATTCTTAAACAAAGATGGTGCAAGTAATGGGTCTTCTGCCTTACGCTCCCACAAAATAAAAAATACAAGAATAATTAAACCACCGATAAACAGCGCTAATTCAATTGGGGATCCCCAGGCGTATTTCGTACCTGCCCATGTAAAACCAAGTAAAATCGGAATTAAACCAGCGACTAAAATGACAGAACCAAGCCAGTCTACCTTAACTCGATGTTCTGCCCGTACTTTAGGTAACGTAACCATTACACCGATGATGGCAAGTATGGCAAACGGTAAATTAATATAAAACACCCATCTCCATGAAAAGGTATCCGTAATCCATCCACCAAGAGCTGGACCGATAATGCTGGACAAGCCAAACACTGCCATCATAACACCCATCCATTTCCCTCGTTCTTTTGGAGTAAAAATGTCACCGACAGTGGCACGCGGCATACTCATCATAGCACCAGCACCAATTCCCTGAAAAGCTCGCGCCCAAATTAGTTCGGTCATCGTATGTGCCTGCCCCGATACTGCAGATCCAAGTGCAAACATGATAAGACCAAATAAATAGAATGGCTTACGTCCAAATACATCGGACAATTTACCATAAATCGGAATGGTAACAGAAGAAGCCATCATATAGGCTGTAAATACCCAAGCATACATATTTAATCCATGTAAATCGCCAATAATAGTAGGCATTGCGGTGGAAACAACCGTCTGATCCATTGACGAGAAAAACATTGTTAAAAGAACCGTTGCGAGCGCCCACCACTTTTTTGAACCTGTTATTTGGTTCGTCGTTTGTACTTCTTGTCCTGCCATAACTTATTCCTCCCTATTAGATAAATCAATAATTTCATTTATATCCATCACGTGAGCAATGGACGATAATTTTTCTAAAGACTGAATAAAAGAATCCAATTCATTAGATTTCATCTGTTTAAAGCAATGTTGCAAAATGTTTTTTCTAACATCTAAAACCTGCTTCAATTTTTCCTTACCTGCATTGGTCAACTTGATTATAACAACCCGACGATCAACTTTATCCCGCGTGCGGCTTACAAAGCCGTGGTTTTCCAATCGATCGAGCATAACCGTAATCGCACTCGGAGCAACCTCCATTTTATCCGCCAGTTTTGACACAGTATGTTGATCTTCTTTTTGAATGAGATGCAACATAAATACCTGACTTGGCGTTAAACCTAATTGAGCTCGGCTTATTAATTGTGGACCTAAGTTTTGCATCAATACAATAAAAGCTTTATCAAATCGCTCGGTCAATGAATCGAGATTCTCGTTCAAAACTAACTCTCCTTAATTTTATATATTACTTAATTTAGGGATTTAACATTTAATGTATTTAACGTATTTAATGTTTAAACTATATAAGCATTTTTTTTCATTGTCAACGAAAAATTTCTCCATAGTATAATGAAATTTGCTAGGTTATTGGATTTAATGTTTTTATACCAAATGAATGTTTTTACCGGTAGATTATGCCCTTCTTATAATAGATTCACGGATTAAATTCTACCTTCTTATTTCATTCATGTTTGGCTATATTATTTCCTTCTAGCCGTGATGCTACACTTATTGAAGTAACTACTTTAATGCCTTTTATAGGTAAAAAACGGATAAACCGATGGATGTTTGCATGTCGTTAATGGAGAATATAGTAAATGTATTTTTCGCGCTTTTGCATTTCGAATAGTAGATATAGGAACAAAAAACGGCAAAAAAGAACCATCCGTGTTGATCAAAACGTAAAGGTGGTTCTTTTAGTTAAACTCATTTAACCTGAACATACAGTCTCAGTGGCAATAGTTTCAGTTTTAGACAAGGGGGTATAACTCCTGTTTGCACATTAATAGCTTACTTTTACCTGAGAAAATTCAAAAATAAAAATGACAGAGGTTTTTAAAAATCTAATATAGCAAATGCGCTTTACTAGTCATCACTTAAGCTGGGACCTGGAAACCTTCCTCCATCTAAAGAAAATGAAATTACAAGGTACATCCTCTTGTTCATATTTAATTAAGACTTATTCCCTCAGCATCACACCTCAATTCAAAAAAATACCTAATACTCTCATGTTCAGTTTCAATAGACTCATTGAGTTTTTGTAATGTTCTCTTACCTACTCTCCTATCTATTAAGGAAAGGACTTTTATAATAATATTAGTAGAATTTAAGGACATTTCTATCGGGGAACTAAGGTATTCTTCCATTGCATCAAAAAAATCATACTGAGCCAAAATCCCCTCGGTTTTAATCATTTCATGAGCTTGTATTCCAATTTCTAAGTTTTGCTCATAATTATTGATATCGTATTCAATATTTTGCTCTGCTCTAATATCCCATTTCTTTCTATACATTTCTCTTTAAGCCTTGATTGTACACATACATAATATTTCTTTCTTATCGACAGTAATAACTGCCCTACCCGATTGATCATGGGCTTTTCGGTAATTAATAATATGAAAATCAATCCGGTTTTTTAATGAATCACACGTAAAACTCTTTAATTGCTTTTTTACTTTACTCCATTTCGGACTATACATTCTGTAACTCCTTTAACTCATAAATTCCAACCATAATCTATTCATCAATATGATCCTTAAAATTGATCAATGAAAAAAGGAACATCTTATTTGATAGAAAATTATTTTTAATTCAAACTAACTTTTTTACAAATAATACTCTATCCTGATTGGGACCATCATAATCAGAATTGACGGAAATACCATCAATTAATTTATCTCCATTTTCAATTTCAAACCCCATCTTGGTATGATAAGCAATCGAGACTTTGTTGACAGGAGCCGTTACACAACGAACAGTTTTCCGGCCATTTTCTTTAACTACTTTAAAGAATTCGTTATATAATCTTTTTCCGATGCTATGCTTTCTATTTTCGGGATCAACTCCTACAAAGTGTATATATGCCTCATTAGAATGAGATTGAGAGAGGAAACCTATTAAGAATCCTACAATTTCTCCTTCTATTTCAGCAATGAAACTTGTATTGGTAAAATGATCAAAGAATAATTTGGGTAACTTATCAGACATTTGTCTTCCTCCCCACCAATCATTAATTAGGGGAGATATTGCATAGTAGTCCGATCCTTTTACCGAACGAAATCTCATATTAATCCCTTTATTCATATTCTCTTAATTTTCTTGCACCTTAACCATAATGGGCTCCATATCTATATATTTCAGGTACCCTTTAAATTGAGGGTAGATCATTAAATATTTGGTATCACCTATTCCGGTATGAAATATAGCCATGTCATCCCCCACCATAAAAATATTTTCCGTTAAATTATTTCCTTTATCATCGATAACTCTAAAGTATAAATTATCCATTCCAATATTTGTTTTATAATATAATCGTAAATTCGATTTACCAATTTCCATTGATTTCAGCGTAAAGGAATGGGTTTTGTCTTGAGATGTACTATTTTCGAATGTTAGTGTTTTTAACGGAAGCTGCTTAACCGGTATTTCAAAATGCCAATTACCGTTTATACCCCCGATATTCTTGAAAGTAAGCGGAAGGGTAAAATCTTTCGGGAGATTTTTTTTATATGGATTTTGTTCAAGCTCGAATGCAGACATGTAATAATCGTCAACCTTTCGAAGAACCCCATCTCCCTTCATAATGTTATGTCCTTGTCTATCATATTGAACACACTCGTAATCTGAATAATCCATCAATTCTACCCCGCGCTCACCTAATGGTACATAATGGTCCAAGGGTTTTCCTTTAGCTTTAAATGTAACTCCTATATAAATTCCATCATAATAAACACTCGTTAATGTAATAGTAATACCTTTGTCTGAAGCCGTTTGATTTATTTCTGTTACTAAATTTTTCGCTGCTAATTCTTTTCCCATTTTTATATAAAGGGATTGATAAATTGATTCATACATTGATCCTATTACTGGAACACACGCCAAAACTTTTGCCATTGGAGAAAATAAAAAGCCTGAAACCAATAGAAGAGAAGCTGCTATGGAAATAATGGAGACTGCTAACTTTGATTTCTTTTTATTCTTTTTCTTCCGTCTTCCTTTTTCGATACCTTTATCGATTGCTGAAAATAATTCATCCACAGGTACTTCAATATTTTCCGTTTCTACATTAAACCATGTTTTGTTCATAATAGTTCTCTCCCCCCAATATCTTTTTCAATTCAATCTTGGCACGTCTGAGGTAGGATTTTACTGTTCCTTCAGGTTTATTCATCATTGTTGCGATCATATGTATAGGTAAAGCATGATAATAGAATAAAATGATGGCTGTTCTATCATTTTCGTTTAACCTATTTAGTGCATCTGCAAGGTCGATGTTCTGATGAATTTCGATGACTTTATGGTCCTGCAAATTGGCTAAAGACTCATAATCAATCGTTGTTAGCTTCTTGTTCCTCTCCAGTATCCGATAAGCGGTTCGAATCAATATTCTAATAATCCAGGTACTAAAATATTCCGGGTTTTTCAATTTGCCAATAGATTCATATGCTTTACAAACTGTATCTTGGACAACGTCTAAAGCATCTTCTTTATTCCCTACATATAAAAATGCAGTTCTATACAGTTTACTGCTCTCTTGTTTTAGTAATAGTTCAAATGCTTGCTCATCACCTTTTATGGCTTTTTTAACAACATTTATATTTTCCATACTATCGATAACTCCTTTCATATTATTAGAGCAGTATTAATCAAAAAAAGTTTAAAACTAAATTAGCAAAGTAAAATTTAGATCCTAAATACAAAAAAAAACGACTTCGACTTTTTCAACCTATGGCCCTTTTGTAGAAATTTGGTCATTTGAAAATCATTCAAATTATTATAGCAAGCATAATACTCTTAATCTTAAAACTATGGTTTTTAACAATTAATCATCTAGAAGATATAAGTGGGTAACAGCTGTCATTCATGGGTAATAACTCTATAAAGATTGGTATAGTAATTGGGGGTAATCAGTATGAAAATAAAATTTGTTCTATTTCCTTTGAAATATTCTGTCTTTTTTGATGTTAATAAATAATTCAATGTTATACTTTTTATAGTAACTACTTTGATGCGGGCGGTATGTTCCCCTTCCTTTTATAGGTAAGGAGGTGATGTACCTATGGATGTTTTCAAGTCGTTAATAGAGAATACCATAAATGTATTCTTTGCAGCGCTTGCTACCGCTTTTGCACAGCGAATAGTGAGCAGAAAAACGACAAAGAAAAACCACCCGCGTCGTCGCAAACGTAAGGGTGGTTCTTCTAGTAATTAACTTACCTGAACATACCGTCCTACTGACAGTAGTTACAAGTTTGTACCAAGGAGTTGTCGCTCCTTGGTTTATTTTATGTTTATACATTTATAGTATACCCTGACTTTAGATAATTCAAATATAATATAGCGGAAGTTTTTAAAAATCTACTATTGTGGTTTTGTCTTACTTGTTACGAACTTAAATTTGGCCACGAACCTTTCCCTCCAACTAAGGAGGATGGAAACACAAGAACCGTCCCCATGTTCTTTAATCTCTTTTCATATTCATCTGGTTCTTCCTCTTTATCTCTTCAACGTCCGTATCGCTATAAATCGCTGTCCCATGGCCACCTGTTGTCCTGGCCAGCCATTCTTTTACTTCGTTATAAGACATTCCTGACTCTGCATTTTTACTTTTTACTTCATCAATATTTGTTCCGGCGACTGTAAATGCATCATTATTACTTTTATCCATAATAGATCCTCCTCGTATTGTTTGGAATTATCTTTTCACTTAGAGAATCTCTTATACATTACTTTTTATTATTCTTACTATTTTATGGTAATTTTCGTTATTCTTGAACTGCTGATACATAATGTATATATTTCAAGATTAATATATTCGAAAATTATTCGTCCTCCAAGAGGCCTGACTGATTAACCCAATCTAGATTTGACTCTTTACTATTAATCGCATAATTGTCACTTCGCATGTTTCCCGTTGAAATTGGGTATTTCGGTTAGCGCTTGAAACGATCCATACGCTAATAAGGAGGCATATCTCATTCGGAAGGAAAAACGGAGTCGATACCTAAGTGGTTTTTACTCAAGCATCTTCTCTAATAAAGGAATGATCTGATCACCTTGTGTTAAATTCAGCTTAATCCAATCCAGTTCCTTTGAAACAAGACTCCGAATCTGTTCTACCGCCTTTCTGTGGCGGCTTGGCGTAATATTTTCAAAGATCTGTTCAAGTTCCGCTACTAAAGATGACGGAAGTGATTGCTCAATTGTCTTCAATCCTAATTGTGCTCGATCAGGCACATACCTTTGCAAAAGCACTCTTGCTAAATGATGCATAACATTCGTCAGCATTCTCACCGCCCAAACATCATTTCCTCTTGCTGCAGTTTTTTGATATTGGAACAAAAACCAAGCTACATCATCCACGTCATCGCTATATTCTGATTCAGAGAGTGTTAATCCTTGAGTATCAATGAATTCATCTAACATATGACTAGGGTCGTACAACACTTTAAAATAATCCTTCTCAACAAAGGATTCCTTTGTCACGGTGAACAAATCAATGTGAAGCATATCATCGAATACTGCAATAATTTGTGGAGCCACAATAAAAATATCATCGTAAAAAATAATTTCTCGATAAGACTGTAAATGGTTTATGCGCCTTGTTAAAAAATCCTCTTCATTCTCCTGATGAACAAGACAATAGAGGTCAATATCGGAGTGTTCATCGTATTCATTTCGTCCCATTGAGCCTTTTAGGAAAATCGCCTGAACCGCTTTATCTTGCTTTAAACTTTCCACTATTTTTTCTACAGCTATTTCTTGTCGCAACATAATTGAATCTCCTTTAACATTTCCTTTTTAAAATAATTCGGTATGCCTGGTCATATTCCTTTTTCCTCCATGAAAGAAGTTCCCTAAGCGGACATGAAATCCGTTATTTTTATTAAATAGGGCTAATTTAAGGGCTAAGCGGACACTGATTCCGTTATGAACGTAAAAACATAAAGAAATTACTATTTTTTCATTAAATAAGGGATTCTCTGTCCGCAAACATCACAAAATACCCTATTTTTTCACAGATAACGGATCTGATGTCCGTTGAGTATGTAGCTTGGTTTGATATTAACTGTTTTTTAAAATAAAAATGCAAATCCACCATGACATCGCTTAAAGTCCATTAGCGTGTTTTCATTGATTAATAGTTTGTTCAAGTTCAGCCCCTCCTTCATTCAAATGGTCCTTTCCATTTATAAGCAGAAAAGGACACCCTATTTTATAAAAATTTTTTTAAAGAAGGATGATTCAACCAGCTGTTGAATAAATATTAATGGGCATTCAACCAGCTGTTGATAGAATGTGAAGGGTGAAAATGATACCATCAAATTAAGCAGTGCGCACTGTACACTTTACCTTAGGAGGGCTATAAAAATGCTCGATACACGTAAAATAGGCGTATATATTTCCAAGCTTCGTAAAGACAAAGATTTGACGCAATTGGAATTAGCGGATCAATTAAATGTTAGTCATCAGGCTGTATCCAAATGGGAACGTGGGGAATCCATGCCAGATATTGGGACATTGCCGATGATTGCACATATTTTCGAGGTAACGGTTGACGAAATCATGAATGCTGGCGAGACAGTAGATCGTTGGAAATACCGACACATTGGGAAAATGGTTGATGATCTCAATGAAAGTAAACCAGAAAATGTAGCGGAAATGGTCAATTCCGGAGAAGTTAGTGTAGAGGAAATAGTGGATGTAGCACCAATGGTCAAAGCCAGTGCTTTGGATAAGGTAACCGAAAATATAGATTCAAGTGCATTTAATTTAGATGTGATTATGAGACTAGCACCATTTATAGGATCAGAAGCATTGGAAGAATTAATCCAACAAATGTCGTTAGAAGATATAGACTGGGAAATGGTTAAAGGGCTTGCTCCTTTCATCAGTAAAGATACATTAGCGAAATTAGTGGATAAAACCATTGATGATTCTTTATCTATTCCTGATTTAGTTGGGTTGGTTCCTTTTCTTGATAGAGACTATGTAGACAAACTCTTGGAAGGGGCTATAGATGGGACTATCAACTGGAGTTATGTGGAAGCACTTGCCCCATTTATTAGTAGAGAACGGTTAAATGATTTGGTGAATCATGTTTCTGATGAGAATCTAGATATAGATCGAATTATGGGTCTTGCTCCTTTTTTAGGGAGGGAAGGTATCGAAAGATTAATCGGCAAAGTCGGATCTGAAAATATGAACTCGGATATTTTAACAGGTCTTGCTCCATTTTTGGGTAGGGAGACATTGATTGGATTAGTAAAAAATTTGATGAATAAGGAAAAGTAGTTTGGATGCTTCGAAAACCCGTCTTGCTGGTAGCTTGGCGGTTTTTTGATTCTTGGCTAGGGATTTTACAAAAGATTATTATTGTTAAACAAGAATACATTCAAAATATCTTTAATAATATTATTATGCTAATAAAATTATGTGCAATTCAGGAGGTGTTTCAAATGACGAACGATACCCAGATTAATTCGAATAACTCTGATCTTCGTCCATCAAAAAGTAAATCGAATGCATCCACGCCGGAGACTGGCTATGTAATCTCCAAAGACGGCACTCGAATCGGCTTTCGCCAACTTGGTGATGGTCCAGGTCTAGTGGTGGTACACGGTTCAAACGTGTCGTCGCAAAACTTTATACAACTTGCAAATGAATTGGCTGATATTTTCACAGTCTATGTTCTTGATCGCCGTGGTCGTGGCCTAAGCGGACCATTCGGCAAAGACTACAGCATCCAGAGAGAAGTTGAAGATCTCGAGGCACTTCTAAACGAAACAGGCGCACGCAAAGTCTTTGGGGTCAGTGCAGGTGGACTAATCTCACTTCAAGCAGCACTTAGCCTACCGGTTATTGAAAAAATCGCACTTTATGAACCAGCACTCTTGATAAGTGGCTCAGAACGAACGGCATGGTTGGCACGTTTTGACCAGGAGATGGCTCAAGGTAAGGTGGCAGCAGCACTCATTACTTGTATGAAAGGATTGGAATTGGGGCCTCCTATTTTCAACATCATGCCACGCTGGCTGCTTGAGTCACTTACTAACATGGCTATGACTAGTGAAGATAAAAAAGCAAAAGAAGGCGATATTACGATGAGGATGCTCGCTCCTACATTGCATTATGAAGGGGTGATACTCGAAGAGATGACTGGCACCTTGGATCGCTTTAGATCTGTGAATGCCGAGGTACTATTGCTAGGCGGGAGCAAAGGACTATCTTGGTTAAAACCCTCCCTTAATGCTTTAGAGAGCGCATTACCGCATGTTAGACGTATTGAATTTTCAGGACTTGACCATGGAGCTGCTTGTGATGTCAGCAATACTAATAAAGGAGGCAAGCCGGAATTAATAGCCCAAGAACTTCGTCTTTTTTTTGCCTAGTAAACAGATGCCTACTCGTAGTTATATATTTGCGGGAAACTCACTTTCAGTTGGTTGTAGGAAACAGTAAGTAGGACCCGTTGTTTGTCCCACAATAAAAGTGCCTATGCATGAGGCGCTTTTTTATTTATATTTACCTTACAATACCGTTTGTCTTCTATAATATATACGAATTTTTCCATACTGTTTTCTTCTAACCAAGCATATAAAATAATAGAATTCCAAAACAATAATTCGTCCATACTAAATGAATGGGGTGATAATGTTTGAAAAGAAAAATACATAAGCTTCTAATTATTTTGTTCGTCTTTATGCTAGCGTTTATTCCTAATCTTCATGTCAAAGCCCCTCCCGCCAATGTTCATGCAATGGAAGAAAAAGGAGGACTTTCTACTCAGTTAAATCATCTTATAAATAGAGAACCAAGCCTTAATGGTGCCATTGCAGGAATAAGTATTCGGTCAGCATCAACAGGTCAAGTCATATATGATCATCTTGGAAATGTCCGATTACGGCCTGCATCCAATATGAAACTACTTACAGCGGCTGCGGCTCTCTCTTCTTTGGGAGAGAATTATCGGTTCAGTACGGAGGTCTTCATAAACGGGAGAAAAAAGGGAAATACTTTGCAGGGAAATCTTTTCTTAAAAGGAAAAGGAGACCCGACCCTATTGAAAAAGGATTTTGAGAAAATAGCGAATGATATTCGAAAAAAGGGAATAAAGGTGATCAAAGGAGATCTCATAGGTGATGACACATGGTTTGATAATGTACGGTTATCCACCGATCTCATGTGGAGCGATGAAACCAGTTATTACGGAACGCAGGTTTCAGCACTAACTGTCTCACCCGACAAGGATTATGATGCTGGAACTGTGATAGTGGAAGTAAAGCCAGGGAGCAGAATCGGATCTTCTGCAACCATTCATGTCACTCCCCAAACAAATTATGTGAAAATTGTTAACCACGCTGTAACAGTTTCGCCGGATAGCCGGAAGGAAATTAAGCTGGAAAGAAAACATGGTTCCAATACCATTGTAATTACGGGAACGATTCCTTACAAAGCTCCGACTACAAAGGAATGGCTAGCTGTATGGGAACCTACTTCTTATGCATTAGATATATTTCGGCAAGCACTTACGAAAAATGGAATTAGAATAGAAGGAAAGACGAAAACAGGTGCAACGCCAGATAGCTCCCAATTATTGATCTCACATAAATCTATTCCATTAAAACAACTGCTCGTTCCTTTTATGAAATTGAGCAATAATGGTCATGCGGAAATTTTAGTAAAGGAAATGGGGAAAGTTGTAAAGGGTGAAGGCAGCTGGGACAAAGGACTTGATGTAGTAAAGGCACAATTGTCTAAGCTTGACGTACATCCAAATACACTTGTATTAAGAGACGGCTCTGGTATCTCTCATATCGACCTAGTACCCGCGGCCGAGATTTCAAAGCTATTATTCGAAATACAGAATCAGAAGTGGTTTAAATCTTATCTCCATTCCCTCCCAGTGGCTGGGGAAAAGGACAAAATGGTCGGAGGAACATTGCGTTATCGAATGAATTCGGCTCCTTTAAAAGGAAAAGTCTTTGCCAAAACAGGCTCCCTTTCAACTATTAGCTCTTTATCTGGATATGTAAAAACCAAAAGTGGAAAGCAGCTCATATTTTCCATTTTGTTAAATAATTTAACCGATGAATCAAAAGGAAAAAATATCGAGGATAAGATATGTGCTATATTAGCAAATCAATAGCGGACAGCATGAAGCTATCCGCTATTTCTTATGTTCATAAACCTATTTGGGTACCAGGCACCTGCCTCCATCGATTCAATCAAATCCCAACTGTATTTATTAATACAACCCGATATCCATCAGGATCCTCTATCGTAATTCCACCGCGGTCCCAATACGGATTTTCCGATGGAACTTGACGGTACCCCATGTCCATCAATCGTTTCGACGTTTCATTCCATTGAAAAGTGTCTGCAATATAAAAAACAAGCAATTGATCTTCAGGAGGTCGTGGAATAGCACTCCCATTTTCATGCTGTGTAAATTCCAAATGGTAAGTTCTATCAGGCAAGCCAAACATCACACCATCATACCCTTCATGCTTATGGAACTCGCCGACTTTCTCTAGACCTAATCCCTCACCGTAAAATTCAATAATCTTTTGCAATTGATTCGTCGGTCTAGCGATTCGGAATTGCACTACAGGAAGTGATGAGGACCATTCTTTTCGCACGGTTATTTCATATGGTAGAGTCGGATGTTCCAAATGTGCATCTTTTTTTCCACTTACTACTAGTTTAATAGGATGTAATTCTGCCGGACGATTCGTTGGAAACCAGTTCCGCCCTGTTTTTACTAATACGGATACCCCATCTTCCTTCCCGAAAAAGGAAAACAAATCATGTTCTGCTTCAAATTGATTGTCCACATTCGGAGAAAGAAAATCACGTAGCTCATACAGATTATGACTTGGCATTCCAACTTCTCCTACATCATGCCATTTCTTCGGCTCAGCGCCTTCATGTTGAAACGGCCGCTCCAAAATTTCTAGGATATTGCCATCCGGATCGAAAAAGTAGGCTTGTTTCCCCTCCCAATACATGCTGACTTCTCCTTCATTGTTTGAAAGGAGGATATTTTCCTGGTTTAAGTTGTTAAATATTTCATCAAAAAACTCTGATCCCAATCGGAAACAAATATGGTAGTATGGCTGAGTATCGCATTTTTCAAAATAAACTCTTGTAGTTCCGGCTAAAACAGCAAAACCATTATCAGTCTCGTAAACTAACTCCATTTGCAATAGTTTCGTATAAAACTCCTTCATTTCTTCTAAGTGAAAAGTATTTAACTGCACACGGTATATTTTCATGTTTTCTCCCTATTTTCCTTTTATTTTTTAAATATAAAACCTCAGAAAATACATAAATTTATAAATATTTAGTCAAGTTGCGTTTTAATCGCATCAATACTGTTTTACATAGCTTTTCTTAAAGATGGCATCCCAACATTTAGTTGGAATGCCTAATATAACTTATTGTTTTTTCTTTTTACTGTTTTCGCGATGTCCCCACAAACGACGGTTCTTCTTTACCATCTCCTGTTGAATTAATTTCCTGATTTCTAATTGCTCATATGACATTAGCATGTTAAAGCCTCCATTTAATTTTTTTTGATAATGATTAAATCTATTGTCAGTAGTTTAGTTAAGTTGGAAATGTTATTCGTTCTATAACTATATATTAAGCTTTACCCGAAAAATCCGAATCCACACATTGATTGAAATAATTTCAAACTTTAGTCGTAGAAAGGTACTACGGAGGTAGGAGATGAAACGGTAAAGAGGCTGATATGTGTAGGAAAATCCGCCTTGGATATGGAGTACATAGTGAGTAATCTTTGCAGGAATCTTGTTCTTCAACAGGGTAATGTAAGCATTCTTTAAAGCAATTTTGTCTTTGGTAGTCTCGGTCAAGGAGCAGCTCCTGCATATTTCAAAGCAAACTGATCCTTGAAACTCTTTATTTTCGTAGAAAAACTGTAGCAAGATGTTCTTTTGAAGCAGACAAAAGGATATTTTCATTAAGAACCACTACCAGTTCTATTTTGAAGTGGCATAAGGTAAACCTTCGGGAAAAACTACTATCTGTTGGTCTTTTGATCACGTCTAAAGGACAGTTCCTTTGAATAATCGATGTCTGTTGGTCTTTTGATTCCTTCTAAAGGACAGTTCCTTTGTATAATCAATGTCTGTTGGACTTTTGATCACGTCTAAAGGACAGTTCCTTCGAATAATCTATGTCTGTTGGACTTTTGATCATGTCTAAAGGACAGTTCCTTTGAATAATCGATGTCTGTTGGTCTTTTGATCACGTCTAAAGGACAGTTCCTTCGAAAAATCGATGTCTGTTGGGCTTTTGATCACGTCTAAAGGACAGTTCCTTCGAAAAACCGCCGTTTGTTGGTCTTTAGAGAACATTGCGAGTGTTCTTTCAAGCTATCTTGTCGATACCCCGATCAAGAACAGCTTGTGCATTTTTCACTTCTTTCTGTTTGGCAAAAAGGTGGTGGTAGGAAAATTGTGCTAAAATGAAGTAACAAATGAATTACTAAGGAGAAGCAAATGAAAACAGAAAAAGATAAAATGTTAAATGGTGAACTATATATTGCTGCAGACCCTGAATTAGTACACGAACGTATAAATGCTCGCAGATTAACAAGACTGTATAATCAGACATTGGAGACAGATAATGATACCCGCGAAAAGCTACTAAAAGAATTATTTGGTTCGACAGGAGAAAATAGTTTCATAGAGCCAACATTCCGATGTGATTACGGCTCCAACATCCATGTGGGTAAAAACTTTTATGCTAATTTTGACTGTGTAATTTTAGATGTTTGTGAGGTGCGGATTGGGGATAACTGTATGATGGCACCAGGTGTACATATTTACACGGCCACACATCCATTGGACCCGATTGAGCGCATTTCCGGAAAAGAATTTGGAAAACCGGTGACGATTGGAGACAATGTGTGGATAGGTGGCAGGGCAGTAATAAATCCTGGTGTAAAAATCGGTGATAATGTAGTCATTGCCTCTGGAGCGATAGTGACGAAGGATGTACCTGATAATGTGGTAGTCGGCGGGAATCCCGCAAAAATAATAAAGAAAATTGAGTTATAAGTATTTTTTCTGAGTGAATGGATGGTAAGGAGCTATTTGATTATTTTCCTTTTTTCGTACAGGACTTATCATTTAGCTCCACATCTATTATCTTTTTTACCCAAAATGCGAAGCCTTTTAATCAAACATCCCAGAACGAACT
Source organism: Heyndrickxia sp. FW510-T9 (assembly GCF_058781025.1). Classification (NCBI taxonomy): domain Bacteria; kingdom Bacillati; phylum Bacillota; class Bacilli; order Caryophanales; family Bacillaceae; genus Heyndrickxia; species Heyndrickxia sp. FW510-T9. The sequence continues at coordinate 33,984 of NZ_JBYSWK010000027.1, forward strand.
GCAAATAATGCCGCCTGTGTCCGGTCGGCCATACCAAGCTTTGATAAAATATTTGTTATATGCGTTTTCACTGTTTTTTCAGTAATGTAGAGGGAAGATGCAATTTCTTTGTTGCTTTTGCCATTTACGATTTCCCGTAACACCTCTAGCTCGCGCTTTGTTAATTCATCTATTGGCATGCGTTCCGTTTTCGACTTTGTTAAGTTATTTAACAAATGGGAGGTTGCTATTGGATGTAGCTGGTTTTCTCCCTTTATGATCGCCTGGATGGATCGGACCAATTCATCAGGTTCAATATCTTTTAGTTGATAACCTGACGCTCCCGCTTCCATAGCTGGAATAACATGATCTTGGTCAGAGAAGCTTGTCAAAATTAAAATTTTCATTTCTTCGTGCTTCTCTTTAATTGTTTTTGTTGCTTCAATTCCATTCATAATCGGCATATCAAGATCCATCAGGATAAGGTCAGGAAGTAACTCCGCTGCTTTTTCAACCGCTTCTTTTCCATTAATTGCTTCTCCGACTATTTCAATCCCATTTTGCGTTTTCAAAAAAAATACTAGTCCACGTCTGACTACATGATGATCATCGGCAATGAGAATGCGAATCCCCATCATAATCGCCTCCTAAATCGGTATCGTTATCTGAATTTGGGTACCCTTACCAGGTGAGCTTGTTAACTGAAATTCCCCATTTAAGCTTTCGGTACGAGACTTCATACTTTTTAAGCCGAGAGATGGTATATCATTTTGTTCCGTGTAATGAAATCCACAACCATAGTCACAAATCGTCATTCTCACTTTGTGATCACGGACAGATAAGTTAAGTTCTACCTCTGATACTTGCGAATGCTTTTTACAATTTGCCAGCGCCTCTTGTCCGATTCTCCAGAGAGCTTCCTCTACTTTTCCTGGGAGCCCAGCTACGCCACTTATTTTTGTTATCATATTTAAATTCAGCATTTGTCCATATGATTTTAGAGAGCTTACAATTCCATGCTCCAATCCAATCGGTCTTAGCTGCCAAATTAAAGCCCGCATCTCTCCTAAAGCTTCCTGTGCTAAATCCTGTAGGTAAGAGAATGTTTCCTTAATCCCTTCCTCTTCCGCTACTTCCATTCCTCCCCTTGCTGTTAGGCTTAGAGAAAAAAGTAATTGATTAACGGAATCATGGAGATCACGAGCCAATCGATTACGTTCTGCAATCAAAGCTGTTTCCTGCTCTTTTTGGCTTAGCCTAATTCGTTTCAAAGCGGTTCCAATTTGAAAGGCGACAGATTCTAATAATGCTAATTCATTTGCTTCAAAGCTTGTTTTGTTTGGTGAACCAACGTTAAGAATCCCGAATTTTTCATCCCCTGCCCGTAGAGGTACTGTTGCATGATGCGTTAAACCATTCGTTGCACCGCTTTTAATCTCCAATGCGTCTTCAATTCGCTTGCATTCTATAATATTTGTCGCTTTATGCAATCGCCCAATATTATAGCGATTAATACACCAGCATTCTCCGCTACACATTGGTCTGCACTCATTAAAAGACAGAGCGGGAGGCAAAGACTCCTTCGCAACAAGCCGATATCCTCCATCTCCGTCCACGAGGAACATCCAGCCAATTTCGAGCCCCGTGACGCTTAGCAATTTTTTTAACACTTCTGGCAGCATTTTATCTACCTCGGTACTTTCATTTAATAGTTCAGCAATTTCCTTAAGAATGAGTAGTTCCGAATTTTGGATGATTTTTAGCAAAATCTTCTCCCTCCAAAGTCTTTACGTTATCATAGCAGGCAGTGTAATAGATTTCATCGTTCATATGGCTAAATTACCATTACGACTAAAGTCGTAGAGTTTATATTTAGTACTCAAATGTGCAACCAATTTGAGGATTAACTTTAAAATTGGTGGGTTTAATGAAAAAACCGATGGATAATTGGCAGTATTCCCATCAATAAACAAATTAGCAATGTTCATAAGTTCACTCCCCTTCCGACTTGTTTTTACCCGGGAGTCACCAACTTATACAAGGTATAAACCTGTTATTTATACTATGTTTTTATTCATTCTTAACCGCCTTGATTATCATCGTTGTTGGAAATCTTTGTGCTTTATAGAGTGAATAATAACGATCTGAAACCTCTGCCTCTGCCGAAATTAGCTCAGCAGGTACATCACTCTCCACCACTGTATCGATTACGAAGCCAGCTTTTATTAATTCATTAATGTATGTACTCATCTTTCGTTTATGAATGACCATCGGTGCTTCTTCACCTTTGAATCTTTTATATGTAACGGTTCCTTCCTGCTGATAAGAGCTATCTAAGAAAATCTGGCCATTTTCACTTTTTACATGGACATATAATGGATGATCCCAGCTAAAAATAAAACTGCCACCTTTTTTTAAATAAGAATAAATCAATCGAAAAGTACCAGCTAAATCCGTAGTCCACCCGATTGCATAAATGGAATAGACACAGTCAAAATATCGCTTCGGTAAACCGATATCTTCTTCCATCGGCGCACAATACAAGCGGGCATTTACATCCTTAAGTGTTTCTTCTGCCGCACCTTTTTGTACTTCAGATAAATCCACTCCCCATAATTCACTAGCACCTTTATTTTCCATATAAAGTAAGGAATGTCCACTTCCATAGCCAATATCTAGTACTTTTTTATTTGCCATATCTCCAAACAATTGCAGTTCATCCTCTGTTTGGGCATAAGGACCATAGCTTGGCAAGGCGTCCTTCCCATTAAAGTGATGAGCTACAACGTTCCAGCTAAGCTTATTTCGATTCAAAATTTGATTAGTCATTTTCATTCCCCTCCATCGTCTTCTAATTCGATATGTGGAGGAAAAAACCTTTAATATTTTCCTTCATTAATCTAAACTTGATTTAATCAAACGTTTGATTAATAATGACTCGATCCTTATTAACCTTAGCCTTAGCCCTATTTCAAAGCATATAAAACATGTAAGGACAATCGGCTATTAGGATCAACTTTTGGGTGTAAAAATGTTTTGATTTTCACTAAACCAATCTTTTGCATGACACATTCAGATGGAGTATTAACCTGAGCTGTGAAACTATAAATATTGTCAAAATCAAATGCTGTTTTGGCATAATTTAAACACGCCTTTGCTCCTTCAGTTGCAAACCCATGTCCCCATGCATCTTTTTTTAAACGCCAGCCAATTTCCACACAAGGTGTGAAGTCTGCTTCGAAAGTAGCTTGATGAAAGCCAATAAAGCCGATGAACTCCCCAGTATCCTTTCGTTCCACCGCATATAAACCATATCCACATGTTTCAAACTCTTTCATAATTCTTTGATAGAACTGCTCTGTTTCTTCGTACGTGAGCATTTTTGGGAAAAATCTCATCACTTCTGGATCCGAATTCATTCTCTTAAACTCTGGCAGATCTTCTTCCTTAAAATCGCGAAAATAAAGCCTTTCCGATTCGAAATAAATCATGATTACCCCACCTTTTTCAATTTAACAATGATCTATCGTTTACTTACCATCATATATTAGATTTTAGTTCCTTTCCCTATATTTTTCTATTACTATATATAATTATGACAACTTGAGTATCCATACTTTTCAAAAAATAGATTAGGTAATTATTTTGGCATTGTTAGGAGGTTGTTAGGTGAAGCGTATTATGGTAATTGGTATTTCACCAGGCGTTGGAAAAACTACATTTGCTAGAAAACTAGGGGAGATTTTAAACAAAGAGGTATATCATTTAGATTACTACTATTGGAAACCGGGATGGGTGGAATCATCATTAGAAGAATTTCGCAATGCTCAGAAAGAAATCGTAAAAAACGATCAGTGGATTATTGAAGGAAACTACAGCAATTCCTTTGATATTCGTTCAGAATTTGCTGACACAATTATTTATCTGGAGCTCCCTTTAGCCGTTTGCCTATATCGAGTGTTAAAAAGATGGATTTCGAATATCGGACGAACACGCCCAGATTTGGGTGAAGGCTGCCCAGAGACAATGGAATGGAAGTTCCTCAAATTCATTTACACTACATAATATCCACGTAAAAGGAAAATGGTAGAACGATTTCGGACTTTCGGGTCTGATAAGACAATTATTGAGCTAAAAACTAAGAAAGAGATTAGGGAGTATCTTGAGAATATTGCATTGAATGCTTCATAGAGTTGATAGATCGGTTTTTGTGCCACATTTTAATTTTGACATTTGGAAACTACAACGATTTTATTAGAATTGTTCCTTTCGATGACTCCCGCTTACGAATTCGGGCACGATTCTTTCGATATCGTTCCCCTCGATGATTCCCACTTCCGGATTGGGGCACGATTCTTTCGGTATTGTTCCCTTCGGTGACTTCCGCTTACGGATTCGGGCACGATTCCTTTCTCATGCCCTGTTTCCCGTCGCTGACTTGAAATCAAACTTGATTCCCTTCTATAATTCTTTTCTCTCTAATCTCCTACTACCATCATTCCGATTTGATCCACACTCTTAAAGGTCCCAAAGTCTCCCAGCCAGTTTCTTTAGCTAAACGAAGGTCAGTATCATGCTCATATCCCACCATCGTCATCCCCGGATATTCATCCGAAACGATTCTAGGAATCTCTCTCCATAAATTCTCATTGTCTTGACCTACCGAAAATACATTGGATATCCCTACAACACCCGCATTCGCATTGGTGATGAATCCCGAAACTCCTTTGTCGTTCCATAACATAAAAATTTTCACATTTTCATATTCTAATAGATTCTGCTTTATCACATCAACCAAACCGCTTTGCGAATTCCATTGTTCTAAATCTTGTTCCGTTGTAATCACGCGCCATTTTGTTTGAGGTGGTTCTATACCTGAAACAGGCAGGTGACAAATCCATTCTGCATCAAATAATTTTGTAAAACCAAAAGACGACAAATCAAGATTTGCATAACTATCTTTCAAACTACTGATTTTCCCATTTTCAATAAAATACTTTAACTCTTCTAACATGGCTTCCTTATTCGCTGTTATAACTTCTGGATAAAACAGTGGAGCTTCCGTAAGTACCCCCCACAGATTTCCCCTCCAAACATAATCAATCCCATGGGTATCACAAACCACTCCGCACCACGCTATATTATTAAGTACCGCCTTGCCCACTTTCAATAATATCACTCCTGCCTGTCTTATTTTTTCCCCAATGAAAATCCTTCAAAAAGCCGACCTCCATATGGCTCCAATACCTTATCAGTTAAATTGATCACTCTGTCTTTTTCACCAGTTTGATAAAATGCATCAAAAGCATCCACAAAATCCTTCGCAAACTTTTCATCATACTGCTTTAAAGCACGGATAACCCATTTTGATGTGCCAATCCAATAGCCGTTTGTTCGTAAAACAAACTCATGAATGAAATTTGCCAATGTATTGACAACAAATAATTCCTCCGCTCGATTTTGACAACCGATAAAATCATCTAAGACATCTGTAATAAAATAACGCTTCGTTCGAATAATTTCTTCCGTCCAACTTTCCGGGCCGTTTTCCAGTATTGCCTTCGCTTCTTTTTTTATAGTCTCTAAAATTCCTACGTCCTTTAAAATCAGTCCTTCAGAAATCATTCGTTGCATTGAAGGTTTCGCACTTTTATAATCCATTTCAAAAAAATGCTTGTATGAGTCTAGATTATGAACAAAAACCTCAATTGGCCATCCAAACTCAATTAATGATTCTCTATAGGAAGAGTTTACATTTTTATCAAATACAACAACATCTAAATCAGAGGTATCGGTTTCCTGTCCTCTAACCACACTGCCCGCTAACACAGCCCCATCACAATTAGGGAAAAACTGTTCGATGAATTGTGTAGCTGCCTCCATTGGCTTTAACCTTTTAATCAAAGTCATTATTTTTCCACCTCATTTATTACCGAATAACTTTTTATTCTTTAAAAGATCTTATTTTCCCTTTTACTAAAATAAAAAAAAGAGCTGCTGACCCAATTGATCCTCAACTCCCTACTTTATTTTCAACATAAAGGTTTCTGATTTCCCGTTCCATTTAATGGTTGCCTTGCTATCATCATCTTCTCGAGTAACTGCACAACCATTACATGAATGTCCATCTGAATCTAATACTCCACCTTTAGTTAGATCATTCGTTCCACCCGTACCCCCAGAAGGAAATTCAATATTATATTTTATTCTTTTTGGAATAGGTGCTTTACCAATGTATCTAATTGTAAAATGAGTGGATTCACTTTCTTCTCCAAGTATATCGACCACATATTCCACATGCCAGTTCTTGCTTCCCCCAACAAAATGCAAGGTTTTCGTGTTTCCGCAAGCCATTAATACGAAAGCAGAAAAAAGGACGACCATGCATAACTTTTTCCTCATATACTCCCCCCTTACTTCATTATATTTTGCGAAGTTGTTTAAATTTCCTTTATCAAGGAAAAAAGCCACCTAAATGGTAGCTTACTCTTCCTCTAATCTCTCAGCCAAAAACTTTTCCCTGTGCTGCAAAAAGTATTTGGTTTTTTTATAATGATCCGTCATTTCATATTCAATCTTAGAGATATCACCATTATAGAAACTAAAAATATCTATGAAAATGCTGTCTTGCACCCCCTAGTAGGGAAAATAAATAAGAAAGTTGATTACCCAATTTAGGTGATCGACTTTCTTATTTATTGTTTTTTTTCAAACAATATTGTAAATATTGCATACGCAACAGCAGAACCCAAAGATAGGAATGTGATATCAGACCAATTAAACATACTATTGTCTATAAAACTCCATATAACCAAACCAATAAACATTAATATAGCATATAGCAAACATGTACGAAGTAAGTTCATAAAAAAGTACACTCCATTTAAATTAAACAGTAATAATTTTATTTTTTATTTAAATTGAGGTTGTATGCTAATATAGCTGTGTAATAATTTTCTCCAACTTTCACAGCAACTACAGTATTTTTATCCACATTTTTAATAGAGTATATTTTTGTTTCCGGTGTGATATTTATTTTCGAATTATATAACTTCACTTGCCCATTTTCTTTGACTGTTTTAACCACTTCTTTTATTCTTCCGACTGCATCTTGTATTTTTTCTACTGGTGTCATATTTCCTTCAATAGAATATACTCTATTTTCAAAAGCTAATTGCGCAATTATATCTGTATTTTTGCTAATACCAACTATTTTAGGTTCTTTTGTTTTTGCAGAGCATGAAACCAAAGTTATTAGTAAACATGCTAAGACTACAGTTTTAAATATCTTCAAATTATTAGATCTCCAATCACAAAATATTCTTCTAAACTATTATTCGCTACAAATAGAACGATTACCTTTATAAAATGTAAATTGACATAGTTGGTGAAAAAATAATTAGTTAGCTATGCAATAATTGAACTATCTAGACATAAATAACCTGCATCTACGATTAATTGATAATCAAAGATACAGGTTATATTTTTTCGATAATTAGTTCCCTTCATTTTTAACTATTGATCACAACTTTTTCCATTCAACCACTTGCAATTTCCTGTCCATATCTATTTCATACTTTTCTCCATTAGAGCCTATTGCTTCATATATTTTGTCATTTCCAAACTCTGTATTAAAATACAACATATTATAAAATGCCTTGTACAAGGAACTATGATTACTGTCTAATGTTTCTTTTGAATTTGGATAATCGACTCTTTTATACTTAAATGTATAGGAATCTAGCGTTGTTTCATCTTGTTTTAAAGCCTCATTCATATTATTTTTCATGATCACTTTATTTTGATGATGGGAGAAAAATGCAAAACCAATGATAAAAATAACAGCAATCCCCAACATAACATAACCTAATACGTTTTCTTTGCTACTCTTGTCTACTTTTTCCATATAGAACCCCCTAAGATACTTTTAATATACTAATCACGCAATATTTCCTTTCTAGTAATCTTATTCGTGTGTGCAAAAATTATGCTTTTAATCTTATTTTATTTGGGTCCGTACTGAACAAAAAAAAGAGTCGAAGCTTATTTTTTGCTCTTCGACTCTCTACATTATTTATCTTTTCTCCGTAAACATTCCTTCTAATGGTTCCCATGGATGTACTATATAGTCAAACTTTTCTTCTAACACTGCTGGGTCATTCTTTGCGACTTCTTCTGCTTCCTCCAAGCTGTCAACTTCGACAATCACTAATCCACCTGTATGATCCCGAAATGGTCCTGCTGAAACTAGCCTCTCCTTTAAGGTTTCTACTAAATAGCGCCGATGCGGAACTAATTTTTGCTCCCAAAAGGGTTTGCCTTCTAACCATGTTTTGCCGGTGGAATAAAGGATGATCGCTTTCATTGAAATACCCCTATGTTTTGTGAAATATTTCACAAAAATTATACCACATATTTCCAATGAATTGGTTTTTAAATTTTTTCTCTTCTAAAACATGAAACATTTCATGAGAGTCTCTTTTCTATGTTTGATAAGTAGTACTAGCCATTTGAATGAAAGTTTAAGTGAGAGTTTATAATAGAATAAATGTCAAACTATCATTTAAGACTCCACTATTAAAAATTTATATTCAATTTATCACACTAGCAAATCACCTATGCTTATTCTTTCCATCAACAAGAAAAGCAAGTAAAGCAGCATAGAGAATCGCTGAAGCTATATAGATACTGCTGTGTAACCAAATAGATGTCCGATTTGACCAAAAACCTCTTTAGCTAGTTTCCTATTCATATAAAAGTAATGAAATGTGGAATATAGCTAGCTTTCAATATAAAAGCGGACACAGGATCCCTTATTTTACATAAATAGCTCTACTTTTAGAGTTTAGAGGACACTGAATCCGTTATTGGCATAAAAACACTAAGAAAACACTACTTTTTTGCAACTTAACGGACCCTGTGTCCGCAAACATAAGGAATAAGCCCCTTTTGTCACACATAACGGATCTGGTGTCCGCCAAGTGCTGGTATTTCTGTACTATTCTCAATGCTGCACCTCAAAAACAGAAATTATTTTCTGCTGTCTTAATAATTCTTGTAGATCCTGCCTATTTCTATCCAAGTGAAGCCCTCTTATCCCAACAAGTTCGGATCCTTCAATATTTTCTATTTTATCATCAATGAAAATACATTCTTCTTTTGACACACCTGCTTGATCAAGAGCCAAACTGTATATATCGGATTCCGGTTTTGAGGCATTTGCGAAAGCTGATAGAATAATAAAATCAAAATATTTCCGAATGCCTAACCAATCAAATATCCAGTCCATACTTGGCAATGCATTCGAAATAACAGCTAACCGATATGTTTTACTCAATTCCTCCAAAACAGCTTTTACTTCTGGAAATAGCTCACAGTGGCCAGCATAATGAGCAAAATAAAGTAGTTCATTTGATAGTTTGATATCACCTAGTTCTTCTGCAATCATTCCATAATATTGTTTAAAGTATTGCTCTTCTTCATCCCAATTTGTAACAAAAGGGGTTTCTAACTGTTTTGCTTTCAAAATTGCCTTATCAATTTGTGGCTTTGGATATCCTCTTTCCACCAAAAGACGTCTGATTCTATCGTCGCCTTTTATAAAAGTTTCAAATAAAACTCCACCAGCATCTAAGAAGATTACTTTCATTGACATACTAATAAACCTCCTATTAAAGTGAGTTTAGAAACCTTAATTAATATCCCCTACATATACAAGAGTTTTTTTTCCATTAGAAAAATCCATCAATTGTTCTCTTAATTCCAATGGAAACAATTTATAATTTAACAATTCATCAACCTTTATCCACTCTACTCCTACTTGCCCTTTATCAGGGTTATATCCAACTTCTGAAATACTTTTTTGTTCCTTGAGTTTACAAGAAAACATAAATTCCGTTTGCTGAAACCCAGAATGTCTCGCGGGTAATTCATGATTAGCACCGATGTATTCCCTAACAAAAATTAACTCCCCAATCTCAACCTCCGCACCAATTTCTTCCTCGCATTCTCTGAGTAGAGCCTGATGAAGTGTTTCCCCATTCTCTTGACCACCTCCAGGCAAGGTGTAATATGTATTGTCATATTCACCAAATTTTACGGTTAGCACTTTACCATCATGGATAATAATTGCTTTTGCGGAATTTCTTATGTTCATCTCGTTTCTCCTCCAAAACAGGATTTATTCTACTATTTCTCTAATTAACCACTTTTTTCCTTTATAGCCACAAAAAAATTGCCTAATTGACAGTTTTCAATTCAATACTAATAATTCAATTAACCCTTCTTTCCTTTCCACGAGTCTTTCAACGGAACAATCCTATTAAAGATGAATTTTTTATCCGGTGCATTCTTATCCACACTAAAATAACCATGGCGGATAAATTGAAATTTCTCTTCCGCTTGTGTTTCTTTTATAGAAGGTTCAATGATACAGTTCTTCAACATCGCTTTGGAATTCGGATTGATTTTTTCCTCCCATGTTTTTTCGTTGTCCTTTACAATCTCTTCGTTTTCAAATAATTTTTCAAACAAATAAACATCCGCGGTTATCCCGTGTAATGCGGAAACCCAATGAATGGTTCCCTTCACCTTTCTGCCCGTAAAACCTGTACCGCTCTTTGTCAGTGGGTCATACGTGCATCGCAGTTCTATTACTTCACCAGCTTCATCTTTTATAACCTCATTACACTTAATAAAATATGCACCTTTTAAGCGTACCTCTGAGTGTAAGGATAATCGTTTGAAACCTTTAACTGGAACCTCCATAAAATCTTCTTTTTCAATATAAATTTCCTTAGAAAAAGGTACCTCTCTGCTTCCTAATTCAGCATTTTCCGTATTGTTTTCAATAGATAAGTTTTCTGTTTTTGCATCCTCATAATTAGTAATCGTAACCTTTAAAGGATTCAAAACCGCCATAACCGTTTTAACCTTTGGTTTTAAATCGTTACGCAAGGATTGTTCAAGCATGGCAAAATCAATAGCGCTTTTGTGTTTAACAAAACCCATTTCATGGACGAAATTTCGTATGCTTTCCGGTGTAAATCCTCTTCTCCTCAGTCCCCGAAGCGTCGGTAATCTTGGGTCGTCCCAGCCATCTACATAATGACCCGCTACTAATTCCCGCAAATATCGTTTACTTGTTACAACACCTGTTAAATTAACCCTGCCAAATTCCCTTTGTTTAGGTGGTTCCTTTATTTCTAATTCATTTAAAACCCACTCGTAAAGAGGTCGATGGTCTTTGAACTCTATAGAACATAGAGAGTGAGTCACTCCTTCTATTGCATCTTGTATCGGATGTGCAAAATCGTACATCGGATATATACACCATTCATTACCTGTTCGATAATGAGAGGCGTGTATGATCCTATAAAGAACAGGATCCCTTAGATTCATATTTGGAGATTCCATATCTATTTTGGCACGTAAAATCATGGCACCGTTTGGAAATTCACCGTTTTTCATTTTCATAAATAAATCAAAGTTTTCCTCAATCGATCGATTCCTGTAAGGACTATTCCTTCCTGGTTCCGTTAAAGTTCCTCGATATTCTGACATATCCTCGGGTGATAACTCACAAACATATACTTTCCCCTTGTTAATTAATTTGATAGCTGCATTAAAAATTTCATTTGCATAATCAGAACCGTAAAATATTCGTTGTCCGGGGGAATAGCCTAGCCAATTAATGTCTTCAATAATTGCCTCTACATACTCACTGTCTTCTTTTAATGGGTTTGTATCATCAAAACGAAGATTAAATTTTCCATAATACTTTTGAGCCATCATATAGTTCATATGAATGGCATATGCATTGCCAATATGAAGATATCCATTTGGCTCGGGAGGAAATCTAGTACAAATCTCTCTTTCAAAGCCCTGAGTTTTTATATCCTCTTCCATCAGTCTATCAATATAATTATTGAAAAATAACCCATTTTCTTCACCCATTTTTGAATCCTCCTTCATCAGTTAGTTGTAATTTCTTAAACGGACCGAAATCTTTACTGAATGGACCGAAGTTCTCTCCAAACAGACCGAGTTTTGCTCTAAACGGACCGAAATTAGCATAGAATAGCCCGATTTAGTACTAAAGAACTATCTTCCTAACACAATCAGTTTCAAAAACGAAAAAAATCCCACCCCCAAGACCAATAAAAGTCTTGGGGGCGAGATTTGTATCGCGGTGCCACCCCAGTTTATTAATATGTCGCCATATTAACCTCTTCAAGTACGGTATTGCAAGAATACTTATACCCTAGCTCTATAACAGGAGCTCCCGTCACACTATCCCATGAATCGTTCCAATGTGATGCTCAGAGGCTTGGTTCGATAAATCAATCTTACTCCTTTTCAGCAACCGGAGCTCTCTGCAAAGAATGGATTTTATCTACTCTTCTCTTCATCGCAAATATCCAAAATAAATTTTTCCTATAATATCAATTTAGATGACCTTAGTAAAGGAAAATATTCGAGAGCTGGCCGAAGAAGGATTAATACTAAAGGATACAGAATATCAATTTAGATAGAGAATTTTATAGGGGGAATATAAATGTTGTGGAGTATGATTATTCCGATATTATTAATTCTTGGATTTTTTTTGTTTATGATTTTAAGAAAAAGCAATAAATCCGGAGTAAAATTTATGTTACTTGGCATAAGCATTATTCTAGTTGGCGGAATTATTGTTGTTGATGATAGTTCGAATCTCGGAGGATTTGAATACCTACTTGTCCTTATTGGGCTGATGTTATCTATTTTGGGGTTTGCAAAAAGCAATTAATTTCTTACACTTGGGAGGGATAAACCTTGAACAAATACGGCAATGATTTATTTAAGGGGGCGGCATCCTATTATTCAAAGTACAGACCGATATATCCTTCTTCTCTAATTAGATGTTTAGTCGATAAATTTTCTTTAACTGGAGAGCAGCAGATGCTTGATTTAGGCTGTGGTACAGGCCATCTTCCCCTAAGACTTTCCGATTGGTGTAAAAAAATAGTTGGAATCGACCGGGAATCGGAAATGATAGAGGAAGCAAAGCGTATCCATCAGGAGATAAGAATAGGGAATATTCATTGGTATACCGGAACCTTAGAACAATACAAACAAGAGCACAATGAGAAATTTCATCTTGTAACTATAGCTAAAGCATTCCATTGGATGGATCGTTCACAAATATTAGAAGAATTATTTGAAATGGTTACCGTTGGTGGCGGGGTTGCTATTATAGATAACTATGAACCTGATAAAAAGCTAGAACAATGGCAAGTGAGACTAAATGAGGTAATTGAAAAATGGTATGGACAAGTTAGAAGAGCCGGAAGTGGCTCCTATACACATCCTACAATGAGCCATGAAGATGTGATATCTAATTCAAACTTTAACTTGGAAATTCACCATTTACCTACATATGAAATAACATGGACAATCGATTCCATACTTGGAAACCTTTATTCCACCTCTTATGGCTTAAAGCGATTTCTCGTCGATAACATTTTGCCATTTGAAAGGGAACTTAGCGAGGCATTACTTGATCTGAATGAAACTGGTGAATTTAAAGAAAGATTGAACTTGTCGGTGAAGCTTGGTATTAAATAAACTTACTATAAACTAGATGTAGTTAAAATTGATTGTACCTAGTTCTTGTTCTCTAAAAAGGGACTAAGGAACATATAATAGAGCTTTTATCAACTTCATTTGTATTTGAAAATTATGAATTAAAACAACGTATAATCTATTAAATTAAAGGATGTTCAAGAAAAAAGGTGGGATAATCTTGTTGAAAATTCTGCGTTATGTATTATCAATAGCAGGCTTCTTTTTTGCTGCTTATGGGCTAATCACGAAAAATTTCGAGTTTAATAATATTATGATATTACTCTTAGGCCTAACAATGTTGATTATGGGATTAGAAGAATTTCAAAAAAAGCGAAAAGTAAAAGGCTGGCTATTTATTCTTGTTTTTTTATTTTCATCATTTGTATCAATTCAAGGATTTCTATTACGCTAAATTGTGCATTAGTATAGAAGTATAGAGGAAACCCTAAAAAATGAGGTTTCCCTTAATTTCAACGAAATATCACTATGAAAATTTTACAGAGCTATTTAATAAGAAGAAGGCTGTTGAATTAAACAGCCCTTACTTAATCGAACTTCTACTTTACTAATTTTCTTAGTTTGTTCCACTAATTTATTTTTCCTTTTTATAAAAACGTTCCCCAGTTTCTTCGTTATAAAACACTCTTGTTTTCTCTCCCGATACAGGGTCGATATTGACTTCTTCAGTCGCTTTGAAGCCAGGAGGAACCTTCTCTCCGTGATTACGTTTAAATCGTTTATCATAAATAAAGTATCCAAGGAAAATACAAAGGATAACTGCAACTAACTCTAAAATATAGAAACCTATTACGAATTTCATTATTCCTTCTCCGCCACAACTGCTGTTCCATAAGCAACAATTTCACTCATGTTTTTGCCAATTTCGCCGGAATCAAATCGCATCATTACAATCGCATTGGCACCCATTTTATTGGCATTGATAATCATTCGGTCTAAAGCTTCTTTCCGTGAATCCTCAAGCATCGATGTATATTGTTTAATTTCTCCACCTACGAGTGATTTCAGACCGGCCATGATATCCCCGCCAAGTCCTCTGCTTCTTACAATTAGTCCAAAAACAGGTCCTTTAACTTCCACGATTTTGTAACCTTCGATATTTTCTGTTGTTACTACCATCATATTTATCACCTCCATTTTCTTTTATACGGCTTTTATTTTTACTAATTTGTATCTTAAACTACCATTATTACTATTGTCTATACTCCCCAAATTATAACTTAACCGTTTTCGCAATCAATCTCCGAAGATCATGCATTCGATTGGGAGTGTCCACGGTGGATTTATTTAGCATATCGCAAAGGGCAACAAGGTCTTCGAGTTTAGAAATCAGTTTCCAATTTCCGTGAAGAACCGCTCCCTGCTCCTGATAAGCCCGAATAAAATGTTCCTCAAATATTGACCCTTCCTCTTCATACCGCAACATGTTAGCGATATCAGCGTACCGACTCCAGGAAAATGCATACTCCCAATCAAGAACTGCTGACACAGAACACCTACTTGCATCGTGTTCCATAAGGATATTTAATCCGTTGAAATCTGAATGAACGAGGACAGGCGTTTCCCTAGTATCTGCTAATAATGGGCTATGTGTTTGACAAAAAGTCCATACTGCTTGTGAAAGCTCCTTACCTAGCCATTTGCCGCATTCGTTATGGAAGAGACTTTGCTCAATAAATGAGAGAAGATTCTCTTTGGTCATGCTGAATGGATCGGCAATCTGAAGATCTCTACCGAAAAAACCTGAATTAGGGAACTTATAACTATGAATATTTGCGAGAGTTCTTCCAACTGATTCCCCAGCTGAAACGATATCGTTTAAAGTTCCATTACGAAGCACATCACGTAATAGGAGTCCTTCTTTCCACTCCAAAACAGCCCAGGGTTTATCAAAAGTTTTGCAGCTAGTATCCACATATATGAAGTTGGCAACAGGTACGGACTCCCTTACGAGTTGTGAAATGGCACACTCTTTTTCAGCAACATCTCCATCCCCCCTGAAGAAACGAATCACATATGGCCTGGAGCTACCTTCTAGATAGATTTTGTAGTTAGAATTGCTAAATCCAATCCCTATTCGTTCAGCAGCTATAACCTTTTTACCTGGAATGGCGGGTTGAATTATTTCATTCATTTCCCTTAGGTCAATCGAAAAAGGCATTGCCGTTCGTTCCCAACCTTCTTTCATGGTATCCAACTCCTAATTTTTTATTAAGGTAAAAATCATTTTTTACAGTTGTATAGCTTTCGTCTATTTATATTTAGGATATTGAATCTTATAATCCAATCTTTTTCTTTAATTCATCCTTCTCTGTTCATTTTCGGCTTAACTCTATCGCGCATCTTTCCCATTGGTTTTTGCATAAGACCAGGCTATTATGAACTCCTTTATCGATTGATAGCGATTTGCCCTATCATTACTTACCGCTTTCTTTGCTACCTCGAATAAATCCTTGTCTACATTCCATTTTTGAAACGTTTTTTCTACTGCATCCCCCAACAAGGCAAAGGCTGTCGCACCCATTAAAAAAACATTGGTAATCTCATCGATAACAGCGCCTTTTTCAAATTCTTCCGGAGACATAAATCTCGATGATCCCCACATTCTTCCCATAGAATTGATGTAAGGCATTTTCGAATAAAAATCAATATCACAAATAATGATCTTTTTGTTAGTAAAATCGTACATGATGCTTCCCTCATAGAAATCTATAGCAACAAATTGATGAAATGAAAGAATTTCTTCAAAGATATGTATTCTGTCCTCGACTGGTAATTCAAAAAACTCATTTCTAGAATCATATTGTTTGCCCATACATTTAGCATCTGTCCACTCAAAGATGGTTGCATAACCATTTCCTATAGTTTCACCCTTGATAAAGGAGACCAAATTTTTATGCCTTAATTCCTCATATATCATACAGGCAGCTTTCAGCCCGGAAACGGCATTCTCCGTAGTTCCTTTATATCGAACTGGTTTAGCACCCGCAAATTTTACGAATAATTTTTTGTTTTGAGTCTGTACCCCAAAACAAATGCATCCCGTTCTTGTTTATCAAACACCTGAAACACTTTTCCGTACCTCTATAAAAAGGACATATCAAATGGTTCTTGCAGTTCATAATGGATACCGTCTATATATTGTACAACCACTCGTTCACCTCATATTCTAAAATTCTAATTAGCTCCAACATCAATTATATCTGAAATATCAGAATTCAAATTAGAAATATCTCCTAATCCATAAAAGAAAAGGT
This sequence comes from Heyndrickxia sp. FW510-T9, assembly GCF_058781025.1. Taxonomy (NCBI): domain Bacteria; kingdom Bacillati; phylum Bacillota; class Bacilli; order Caryophanales; family Bacillaceae; genus Heyndrickxia; species Heyndrickxia sp. FW510-T9. The sequence continues at coordinate 50,843 of NZ_JBYSWK010000027.1, forward strand.
CATTTTAGTCATAGATTGCTATTTAACCCGCTTATAAAAGACATGTTGAAAGGGTTATTACTGAAGGTTGTCCTTTTGAACGCAAGTAATCGACATTTAAACAAGGAACCTGCCTGAACTTCTCCTTTTGTTCACTAATAAAGGACATAGTTGTTGGATCTAAAGGCGCAGCTATCCAAATTATAGGACCATTAGAACATCTTGTTTATTTTTTCATTGAGTTTTGTCCTTCATTCCCGTTATGAAGGACACCTTGTTCATCTTTTCATTTAGTTTTGTCCTTCATCTGCCTTATGAAGGACATCTTGTTGATCTTTTCATTTAGTTTTGTCCTTCACTTCCTTTATGAAGGACACCAGAAATTCAGATCCTATAATTCCCCAATAGAAATAAAAAAGCCAACGAAATGTCGGCCAAGTCTTCAAATTGTCTAAATCATCCATCCTTTTTTCATCATAAAGAATGGCCTGCCTCCTTGCTTCACCTTTGCTGGAATAGGAAAAAGTTTTTTATTTTTCTTTCTTCTCCAAACTATGAATACGGCCAAAATCAAAAAGATTAAAAGAATAATAAGAAGGACTATTATGAGCAACATGCCATTTCTAATCCCCCTTTCCTTGCATTAACTTTTTATAAGTAAAGCACTACTTTAAAAGCTCACGAGCTCTGCTAAAAACAGCTATCAATGTTTACCACTATTATGTTTATGCTCCAGACCATGTTTCGGTTTGGGCCCGTGATTAAGTTTAGGCCCATGTTTAGACTATGTTACAGCAGATTTATGATTATGCTCTTCTTTCTTTTTAAACGAGCGCTACCGATGTATCCTTATAAAGGATAATACATTTCATATTGCGATAAATCATTTCTTTTAAACCCTAAAGCTTTTACAAAGCCCTCTAACTCGTGGTTATTCGGAAAAGTTAATGACATACTCTTTAATTCCAGGTCCTTCTTTGCTTGATTTAATAGCGCTAGGCCAATACTGTTCCCTCTTTGCTTTTTATCAACCATTAAAAAGCTAATCCTGCCTGCTTTGTTGACGCTTAAACAACCCACCATTTCATGCTCGATAAACGCACCATAAAAATGATATTTCTCTGCTAATCGAACAAAATCCACATCATTTTGCCAATTAATATGATAATCCCATTTTACGCTAGCATTCTCATAATCACTGAAACTTATATTTTTCAGGCTCACATTATCCAGTTTTTTATTTTCCGGCAATAGAGTTAGGTCAGACAAGGAGAAAATAGCAAGATTATAGATCTTTTCATAACCAAGTTTTTTATAAAAACTAATCGCTCTATCATTACCGACAATTACTTCTAAAAACATCTGCTTACAATCATTAGCGATCGCTTCTTCCTTATGCAATTCAAAAAGCTTCTGACTTACACCTTCTCCTCTAAAATTAGGACTTACCGCTAATGTGCCACACCTTATCGTTTTAATGCCTTCATAATTTTTAATCCCACCAAGAATAACGCCAATTGGTTCACCGGCATAAGTAGCGATAAATGAATGCTCTAAGCTATTTCCTTCGGGTCCAAAGAAGTTTTTGATAAATACTTCCTTTGATATTTCCATCTTAATAATGTAATCGGAAAAGCCTATAGAGAATGCGTTATAAATTTGATCGATATCCACTTCTGTACATCTTTGATATTTCAGTAACTCTTTTTCTACACTAATGCTCATTGTAATTCCTCCTGATTATTGGTTAGTTGTTTTGTACATATTATTTAAGGAATACCTTGATTTAACAATCAAAGCCGTTACTACTATGATTACTATCGTACTGCCGTGGAAGAGCCATACTAAGTGCGGCATCGTCAGTGTATTGATTAGGCAAGAAGTTACAACAAATCCTAGTGTAAATCCTAATTGACTTAAAAGATTGGAAACACCGAAAATTCTGCCTCTTATTGAATTATCCGTCATTTGTACGATTGTTGCAAAGAAGGAACCTAGGCTTGCATCAAACATTCCCGTAAAAAAGGCGAATAAAAGAATAACCCAAAACACATTATTAGATAGCAATAAAATAAACCCTAACGATGCCAATAAGGAAGAGCCAAGATAGCAGTTTAGTAAATTTAGCTTAAACCATTTAATTTTTGGTATCATCCACGTGGCAAGAATTCCTCCCAATCCCCAGCAGCCCCAAATAAGACCTTGATAAAAAGTGATTTCATGTGGATTTAACATTTTTGCTAATAAAGGAATTCCTACATTTTGAGAACTTGCAGCAAACGTTTGGAAAATAAAAATAGTAAATATTATAAGGAGAACCGGATTTAGAAGCAAATGATTCTTTACTTGTTTAATATCCTGACTCCAGTTTTTTAAAGAATTACCTTTTGCTCGCTGATAATCCTTATTCCACTTAGAGTTGAATAGTACTGCTGCTGATAAAAAGAACGAAATAGCGTCAATAAAAATGATCAATCGATAATTCAGAATTGTAGATAACCATGCTGCCAGCATAAACCCAACGACCATACTTATGGAACTTAATCTAGAAATAAGCGCATTAATGTCTAAGATTTTCTGTTCTCCGTATATCTGTGGAATCTCCGCACTAAAGCTAACACTGAAAAAACTACTGAAAAAACCTAGAAGAAAGGAAACACTAAGAAACATAATTGGTGTTGGAAATAAGATAAGTAATAGTACAAACATCCCTCTAGAAATATCACTCATGATCATTAACATACGTCGGTTATACCGATCTGCAAGAATGCCAGAAGATAAACTAGAAAAAATCCCCCCGCACACACGCGCCGCTAAAACAGCTGTTAACCATAAAGTACTTTTGGTCAAGGACAGGACCATTGCATTGATCACTACTAATTCCATCATATTTCCCATATCCGAAAAAGCTTTGGTGTATAAAAAATAGGATCTTATCTTCATATTTTTGAATCCCCTTATTCAAATTTAGGTTTATTGGACCTCTATTTTATAAAAACTGACTGTATAGTTTTTATTTTAAATGGTAATTTGTATTTGTCAATAAAATTCTCAATATTGATACAACAAAAAAAAGCCACCTTTAATGGTAGCTCTCATCATTTTTTTGCAACTAAAATATACTGCAAAATCATTTCCTCTGCATTCAAAAAATGATCTTTATAATTGTATTCTTTTCCTACAACTGTATAATGCAAACAAATCCCATCTATAATAGCCCAAAATAAACTTGCAACAATTTCAATTTGGATGTTCTTTTTGAATTCACCATTGTCTTGGCCTTCTTGAATAATTTGGACCAAGAAAGCTTGAAACTGGTTTCTATAACGGTCTTTCATAATATTTTTTAAATGTTCCTGTCTAGAGGAATTAATCCAAAACTCCATGTGTACTCGGATAAAATTGCTCCACTCTTCTGTATGCTCCGCTTCCCGATATACACGAAGCAGTTCCATCAACTTCTGCTCTGCTGTTTCAAATTTCTCAAACCGTTGTTGTAGTACACGAAAAGTGTTGTATGTTCGTTGGTCCATCAATGTAATATAAAGGTCTTCCTTACTTTTAAAATAAGTATAAACCATACCTTTACTAACGCCCGATTTCGATCCAATATCATCTATTGTAGTTAATTCATAACCTTTTTCTCCAAATAAAATTAAAGCACTCTCCATAATGATTTGCCTTTTCTTCTCTTTATAATCCTCTGAAACCTTTGGCATACCTTCATCTCCTTGCTCATTTTATCATCCGTGTCACATCACATAGCGGGTGCCTGACACTAAGGTGTCAGGCACCGCTTGCGAAGCACCCCATACGGCACTAATCTAATGATATTCTATCATAACTGTAAAAAATTTTTATCCAGTATACAATCATAACTGTTACTTTTATTATTAATGATTCTTTATATGTTTTTCTTCAAGCCGTTTCTCTAGCTTGTTTATAAATTCTTTATCCTGTTCCATCATCTGTTTATTTTGATTAATTAATTCATTTAAATTAAAGGATTTATTAGTGTGTAGTTTTCTTAGTCTCGTTTTCATACTTACTCCAATCTGTCCCATCATTTTTATTTTTCAAATACTCTAAGACGCTTAAGTGCCTTATGCGAACGGAAAAAAGACCAAATCAGCAAAAGATTTGGCTCAATAATGAAAAAACTTGTTTACAAGGAGACATGGGTTTGATCAAAATTTAATTTTGCCAACAACTTCATTGTTTAACTTTTTTATCACCTGTACAAATAGGTTAACGGTGTTTTCAAAATCATCATAATGTAAAATGGAGGCATGACTGTGTATATATCTAGTAGCAATCGTAATGGCTAATGATGGCGCACCAATTCCTGAGGTATGAGTAGCTCCAGCATCTGTTCCTCCGAATGCTAATGCTTCAAATTGATAAGGAATATGAAACTCCTCTGCCACATCCACGACAAAATTTCGTAAATCCGGGTGAGAAACTAAAGAGCTATCGTATAAGACAATCTGTGGCCCTAAACCTATTTTTGATCGAGATTCATTACTAGATATTCCCGGAGTATCTCCAGCAATCCCTACATCAATAGCAAATGTAATATCAGGCTTAATCAAATTGGCCATTGTTTTAGCACCACGTAAACCTACTTCTTCTTGCGTGGCGCCTACGCCGTAGAGTGTACAATCCAATGACTCATCCTTTAAGCGTTTCATCACTTCTATGACAATTGCACATCCAATTCTATTGTCCCAAGCCTTTGCCATCATGAGTTTTGGATTTTTCATTACCGTAAATGGACAAATGACTCCTACTACATTACCTGGCCTAACTCCAAATGATTCTGCCTCTTCTTTACTTTCTGCCCCAATATCTATAAACATATCTTTCATTTGAACTACATTTTTTCTATCTTCATTCTTTAAAATATGAGGTGGCTTTGAACCGATTACACCTTCAATGACCTCTCCAGTAGAAGTAAAAACCTCCACTCTTTGAGCAAGTAGTACATGCTCCCACCAACCACCAAGACCGATAAATTTCAGGAATCCATTTTCTGTAATATCAGTAACTAAAAATCCCACTTCATCTAAATGAGAAGTTAGCATAACCTTCGGACCATTTGCTGTACCTTTTTTAATAGCTGCTATACCACCAAGATTGTCGTATTTCAATTCATCACAATTTGGCTCCAGATATTTTTTCATTACCTCTTTTACAGGTTTCTCATTCCCTACTACCCCTGTTGTTTCTGTTAACTCTTTAAACATTTTAAACATTTGATCCATGATAATTCCTCCCATCAGGACTATACATGCAGTTCCCGCAAATCCTAATATTCAGTAATTTTAGAACATGAAAAGATTCATACGTAATGTTTATACTGTTTCATTTTCTTATTTTAAAATTACATTGGATTATTATTTTTTAAAAAAACTGACTGTATGGTTTTTATTTTAATTATTTATTCTCATTTGTCAATTTTTAATTTCAATTCAATATTTTTAGTATGTTTATTTG
>NZ_JBYSWK010000028.1:0-55966 GCF_058781025.1 Heyndrickxia sp. FW510-T9
GTAAAGAGGTAAAATCGTACATAATTGATGCATATAAATTTTTGAAGGAAATGAATCCTCAAGATATAGAAACCTTTTTTTTGTTATACGGAATTAAATACTGTCAAAAATATATTAAGTTAGAAACATTGGATAATAATCGTATAAATAATATAGACCTTGCTCAGCTAAAAATAGAAGCAATGCTTAAGTTGAATAAAGATATCTTTGATTCATTAAATTCTGAATCACCGTCGGGATTAAAAATACTTAATTGGCTAAATAAAAATCATCCACCCAATACCACTGAAGATATTTTAGGAACACTATATTTGTTGCTTTCTGAAGAAAAAAAGAGAAAAAAATTAGGTGAGCATTATACACGCATGGATCTAATTAGTCTTATTTTTAATGAGTATAATTCGGAAAAAAAAGTGGAGTACAGTGTTATTGATCCAGCGTGTGGATCAGGCAATTTTCTAGTTGTTTATCTATTCAATTTACTATCACATTATAGAAATAATAAAATCAAAATAGATACTATAATTCAAAAAGTTTTTTCTAGAAAAATTATAACTGGAATCGATATCCAAGCAATACCATGCTTGATTACTAAAATTAGATTATTAATGGTTATTGTGGAATTTTCTTGTCAATCTTATTCGGATAAAACGTTTCCAGTTTTTCAATTAGACAGTTTGTTGGATAAAGACAAAGATGTATTGATTTACAACCAATATGATTTAGTTGCAACTAACCCCCCTTATTTAAGATATCATGGAATAAATAATGATTTACGAACACAACTTAAACAGAAATTTTATACTGCAAAAGGTAAATTTGATTTGTATACTTTATTTATTGAAAAGGCAATTCGTTTAGCTCGGAAAATTGATGGTAAAGTCGTCATCGTATGTTCGGATAAATTTATGACTGCATCATATGGGAAAATAGTGAGAGATTTTATTGTTGAAAATTCAAATCTAATAAAAGTTTATGATTTAGGTAATGTTTTTTCCTTTAAAGCAGCTGTTCTAGCTGGAGTCTATTTTTTTGATAATTTTCGACCAAATCCTAAGAAAGTACCATCCTGGAAAAAGGTGGTTTATGATAAAGGGGATTTAAAAGTTGATGAAATAGGTGTTGTAAACCTCGGTGATACATGGAGATATGTAAATCATATAACTGAAAAAGTATTTAATAAGATTAATGATCATTCTGAAGTGAAGAAATTGAAGGAAATAAGTAAAAATATTTTGGTTGGAGTGCAGACTACTGCTGATGATGTTTTTTGTAAAAAATTAACATGTGATTTTGTAAAAAAAAATAAATTTGAGAAAGAATTAATTTTTCCATTACTAAGAGGTACAAATTTAAAAAGATGGCATTATTGTTGGACTGGCAACAAAGAAGGTTCAGACACTTATTTATTATATCCTTATATTCAGACTACTGATGGTACAAAAAGAATACAATTGGAGCATTATCCAAATGTAGAGAAATATTTGATGGAAAATAGGGAAGTTTTAGAAAGTAGAGCGTATATAAAAGAGAATAGCAAAAAAGACTGGTATGACATATGGGTGCCTCGTACACATGCGACTTTTAAACAAACGAAAATTTTAACTCCTGATTTAGCTTCAGAATGTAGATTTTCCCTTGATACAACAGGTGCCTTTTTTAATGGAACAGTATACTCTATCCTTTTAAAGGATGAGTTCAGCTTAGCTGATTATAAATATGTATTAGGAATTCTAAATAGTAATCTTACTTTGTTTTACCATAAACAACTAAATCCAGTTCATTTGCAATCTAAAAAGTATCGTTTTCAGTCCCCTATTATGCAAAGTTATCCTATAGTAATGTTAGATAACACTAGTAAGCAATTTAAAGAGTTAGTTTCTATAGTTGACAAGATAATAAAAAAATCCCAGAAAGGTATAGAAGTATTATTAGAAGAAACGGAATTAAATAAATTAGTATATAAAATATATAATTTGAATGAGAAAGATATTAATGTAATTGAAAGTTATCTTTACAATCCATAAATTATAAAAAGTAAGATTCAATATATATTTTAAACAACTTTAATAACCTCCTATCAAATTAAATAGTAGGAGGTTACTGCATTTTTGAGCCAAAAATTAAACAACTTTATTATCTCTACACGTTAGGTTAGATGAGGTTTACAAAAAGATAAGTCATTTTCAAGGTCTGGATCTACGTCAATATTTTGGACACTAAAAAGTTAAGTATTAAGCAATTTTTATAGATTCTTCTTCAATAGCTTGTGGCGTTTTATATCTTATGCTGGATATTTAAATTCTAGAGACTATACTGACACTTATATGATAGAGTTATGGATGCTGGATTTGATAAAAGGATATGAAGAATTGAGAGATCTAAGAAGGAAAACTATTCGCTCTCATGTACAGGTTGCTTGGGGAGAACTTCCTCTACTTGATATAAATGAATTAAAAGAAGCCCTTATAAAATTAGAAAACCATAAAGAGAAATTTTGGAATAAGTCTTTGTTAGAAATGATTAAAGGTTACTTTGTAGATATGGATGTTTTATTTGAAGGATTATCAAGGAAAGTAAAAAGATCAGGGAAGATCTACTTCAATGTGGCAAACTCCGCTTATTATGGTGTTGAAATCGAAACTGACAAAATAATTTCAAAGATTGCTAGTAATCATAATTTTGAAATTGAGGAAATTAGAAAAGCTAGAAAAATAAATCCAAGCAGTCAACAAAAAGAACTAATTCCTTATTTATTGGAAGTAGTGATTGTAATGAAAAAGAAATAATAAATCCTACTGAGTCTTTATAAACCTGTAGTATAGTATGAATAGTTTAAACAATTAAGCCAAATAACCCCAAGGGTATTTGGCTTTTACACAGTAATAACAATATTTCTACATTTTGTTAAAAATCAATAAAAAATACGTCATCTAAGTTGGACACTTTAGTACTAATGAAACTTTTCTGACAGGAGTTTAGAAAAAGTCAGAGGAACTACTTACTTAAAAGATATTTAATTTATATTAGTAATGATTAATAATAACTGTTATTCAGTTGCTAACAAACTAATTAAACATGGAGATGTATCTTTTATTGTGGTTGATCCAGAGGATATCCGCTTTTTGAACAAAGTAGGGGAAAACATTATGAAGCACTTTGTAAGCCTCTTGAAGCAAAAAATGCTTATTCATGAACTGAAGGAAAGCATGAACAAAGCTTAAAATAAATTAGATAAGCATGTAAAACAAGATCCTCATGTCCTTATTATGAATAAAGGACATGAGGATTTCTGTGTCACCTTTATCTGCCCTGTATGATAAGCATCATGTCCAGTAATTCCTCCCCATTAAGTGAATTTTTGTCAAGCTGAAATTGTACTCATTATTTGCCTTAAATTTCGTAGAGCATTTTCGTCACATTTTGATAGTGAACAATTGACTAATTTAAATGTATTAAGCATTTAAACAGTGAAAGCCGGATTCCTTTTAGCATACAGGAATCTGGATTTTTACGTGAAAATGGATTAGCGTGTGAAAAAGGTGCGATTATTTATCTAACAGTGTTATTTGATGCATTCTCATTTTCAAGCATCGCTAATCGCTACATTGAATACATTTGCTTACTAAGTTAAGATATCAAGTGTTCAAAGAAACTTTCACTCAATTTCCCTTCTTAGGATACTTAAATATTCCTGATTTTTATAGTACAGATACCTCGTTTTGTTGGCGGTACCCCCAGTTCTTTTAATGGGGTTTACATTGGTTCACATTCGCCAATAGTCGAAATTACTTAAAACCGAATTTCAAGTTTAATAAATCTTTCACTTGGAGTACAGTCCAAATTATTAAGAAAATAGCTGAAAGACTAAATAGGAATATTGGGAACAGAAAATACCAATCTGGAAAGTACTGATGTACTACATAAAAATTTTTTCCTTTAAATGTTTCAATAGGATAAAAAGCCTCGGTTAAAAAGTTATTCTTTATTGAAGAATTTTTTGGGAACGAATAATTAGCATTCTTTGCAACATTACCTTCCCGCCCTTGATAAACTTCAACATATTCACTAGTATGAAATCGATTATTTATCTCTTTTACAATATTACCAATCTCATTAATTTGTTGTGTAGAAAGATTGTTTGCATCTATTTTATTTAACAGGCTATTACGATTTTGCTCGTATTTTTTTTGGACTGAATCTGATTTTGATAAACTAAATATACCTAAAATTAGCATCAATAAAGAAATATAAACTAACCAGTTTCTTTTTTTCATAATATGGTCCACCTCCAATTCGTTTTAATAACCGTAAATATTCCCTAAACAAATTAAATTCCCTGCTTTTTTTATAAGTGTTTTTTCCTTATTGTAATTTAAGCATATTACATTAACTTATCTTTAAAAGGTAATAATGTTCTGAATTGTTTCGAAGTGGTGGCAAAGAAAAGAGATAAAGAAAATTCATTAGTAGTTAAAAATTAATGTTACACCTTATAAATGGTGTTTAAGGAAGAGATAAGGTTACTTTTAAAGTTAAACTAGAAGGTCAATTCATTTAATAGGTTAAAAAACAAAAAAATTAAAAATAATGTAAAAGTTTGAAGGGTAATTTCCTTTTTTGTCAAATTATATAGAGTAGTGAGGAGGTGATAACGATGAGAAGCAGTTTAATAAAAATGGGGGCTGTTCTTGGAGTTTGCGTAGCAATAATAATGTCGTCAGGATTTATAAAAGCGTCAACAACACTAACTCAATATTCATTTACAGTTCCAGTATTTAGCGACTCAGAAACAGCAGATAGAACTAAAGATAGTAGTAGTTCCGCTTTTCTTGAAGCGACTACTGTAAAGGGTGGAAAATTGGTTGCCTGGATAGAAAAAACTAACGGCGATAATGTTTCTGAAAAACTTTCATATTCAATGCCAGCAGATATGCAAATTGATTACAACAATGTTAGTAGTGTAATGGGTTCAAAGGTACATTTAAATATATCTACTTCTGCTACTACCTTTAACACTGTAACAACAACCGGTCATTGGGCTCCAGATAAATATTAAAAGTAGTGCCTCCTTTCTGGGGGCATCTTCTTATCCTAAATCATAAAGCGAGGTGTTTTTTGTGAAAAATTACTTTTTTGAGGAATTTTATAGAGCTTTCGCATCCAAAAAAACACTAATTAGTGTTTTACTATGCATTATTTGTATTTTTGTTGGTTCTGCTGAGTCTATGTTTACAGATGAACGTAATAACGCTTTTAACTTATTTATGTTGTCTTACAGTGAGGGCACCAATGCCGTGTTAGGAATAGTATTTCCCGTTATTGTATGTATACCATTCGCATCTTCTTATGTTCAAGATGTACAATCCGGATTTATTAACTATGTCTATTTAAGAATTGGAAGGATTAAATATATTATTATTAGATTAATAATTAACTGTCTTGTTGGTGGCTGTGTGATTTCTGTTTCATTACTAGTCTCATTTTTTGCTTTTGCTACTATCAAAGGGATAAATACCTCTTTCATAAATAGTACTATTATAGTTTTCAATGATATTTATCACTATAATCCAATCTATTATGTACTTATTATAATTGTGAACTCTTTTGTGTGTGGAGCTATTTTCTCCACTGTTGGTTTAGGCTTATCTACATTCATTCTAAATAGATATTTTGCTATAATTGCTCCTTTTTTGTTCTATATCTTATCGGGTACTTTTCTTTTGCAAATTAATAGATTTTTTAATGCAGCAATAATATATGATCTGAATCATTATGGAGATTTAACTTTTTCCAATGTAATAATATATGATTTTTCTTTGTTCATTTTGAGTGCAGCTATTCTCGTAGTAGGAGCGAATAGAAATCGTGAAAAAATTATATAATAATATTAACAGTTTTAAACTAATAAAAATAACACTGAGTTTTAGATTCCTATGTTTATTTATTGGGACATGTTGTTTGTTAGGTTTGATTAAATTTTATGAATTCACTAATTCTCATAATTCAGATAAAAATATTTTTGATCTATATTTGTTTAATTTTAATGACTTTTTCTTTGTGTTTTACATATTATCGTTGTTTTTTCTAATAATAATATATAATTTTTTTAAGTTAACTGAATTTAGGAATTCACTGATTTTAAAATTCAACAATCGAAAAAGCCTATATTTCTCTAATATTTTATCCATTTTTACATTAGGGTTTTTATTTCTTTTGGGTTGGGGTTTGTTGTTTTTCCTAGAATCAATTATTACACTAAAATTACAAAATAATTGGAGCGAGTACTCATATCAAACAAATACGGGTATATTACTTCTATCCAAACTCCACTCGCCTTTTATTATTGTTCTATGCAATGTAATTCTAATTTACTTTTATCTTATTGCTATAGGCACCATTTTTTATATCAGCACTGTCTTTTTTAATAATACAGTAATAAGTTTTATAAGCGTGTTAATATTCAATATTCTTAATATCATATTGACTTTAAATAATCTGGGTTTTACTCAACACATAACATTTACTCCCAATGTACTTGTCTCAGATAATGCCCTTATTACAAATGACCTACTTGTAACTGAATGTTACTCTGTTTGCTATTGGATAATTATTATAGGACTACTTATTTTAGTTGGTTATAGACGCCAAAAATATGCGTCCTATTTTTGGAGCGCTAAATGAAACTTATTCGGATAATAAAACTCAATATTTCAAGTGTATTATCTTTTCGAAATTTAGTCATTATGATATCCATATTTATAATTCATTTTATAACATCAAATTCTTTTCAAGCTAAAACTCCAATTCAAACTCTTATTCTTTACTTCTATGGACCTAATGATCTAGGAATTAGCTTTTTAAGATGGTTATTACATCAGGCACCTGTAATTTTTATGACTGGCTTATATTTAGATAGAGAAATAAAACATTCCTTATATATGTTATTACCTAGAATTGAAAATACAAGCTTATGGTTGTTTGGAATTACTTCATCATTATTTATTTTAATTTTTGTTTATTATTTTATTGGTTTTATAACTACTCAATGCTTAATAATTTTATTTCCAAGTGTACATACAATTAATATGGATCAACTTAATTTACTTATTACATATAATGACAATACTTTGCTATTAAATATTTTTTTCTTAATTATTTTATCAACATTTCAAGGGGTACTAATTAACATATTACTGACTTTAATTTTTAAATCGTCTACTATCTCTTTTACAATTTTATTAATAATAATTTGTTTATCCGTATCATTAACAAATCTAACATCAGAACTCACAAAATGGTTACCTTTAACTCAAGGGATGATAATACAAAACACAAAAGATTTCAACTTGCTATTTTCATATTTATATTGCATTGTTTTATCTACGTTATTAATATTTATTTTAAAAATTACAGTAAAGAGACAAATTGAAAACCTTTGGTCAGAACAAAATATATGAAATGAGGTTTTTTTATGAACAATTCAATCGTTATTTTAAAAAATGTAACGAAGATTGCAAAAAGCACACCGATTCTAAACAACATAAATTTAGAAGTTGAAAGTGGCAAAGTTTATGGAATAATAGGCAGAAATGGTTCTGGTAAAAGTATTTTATTTAAAGTAATAAGTGGTTTAATTTCTCCAACAAAAGGCAAAATTCAGGTGTTTGGAGAGGATATTATAAATGGTTCTTTTCCTAAAGATTTTGGAATTTTATTAGATACTCCTGGTTTTCTGCCTCATTATACTGGGTTTAAAAATTTAAAGATGTTATCCTCAATTAAAAATCTTATTTCTGATGAAGAAGTAAAAAACGTTATTAAGTTAGTTGGGTTAGATCCTAATGATAGTAAACCAGTAAAGAAATATTCTTTAGGTATGAAACAAAGATTAGGAATCGCACAAGCTATAATGGAAAATCCAAAACTAGTTATATTAGATGAACCGATGAATGGACTTGACGAACAAGGAGTAGTCGATATTAGAAAACTAATATTAGAATTAAATTCAAAGGGAGTAACCTTTTTATTATCCAGTCATAATTCGGAAGATATTAATCTACTCTGCGATTATGTTTATAAAATGGATAATGGTTCTATTGATTTACAAGCGTCTCCACGTCAAGATGTTAAATAGAATTATTCTTTATGCAGTGGTTCCTAAAGCTGACTACACGAGTTTTTTTATAACGTACACCAAAAACAATATATCACTTTAATTTCTTTCTTGCGTTTATCTGAATTTTATATCTCATAGTAAAAGCGAGAAAACGAGGAAAACATCCGGGTGGGCCAAAAACCGACGAAGAAAAGGTTAGTTACGCTTTATATCTTATGGATTAAGGGCTGAGTCGCACGGAATCTTCAGAAAAAGCCGTAATCTCAAGAATGACATTGTACCGGAAATTAAAAGATAATGGGGCTACCAAGTAATCGATAAGGGCAAGAGTAACGAATGTTGGTAGATTACTTTGCCACTGGTTGTATGGAAGCTGATATTAACCCTATATTAGCTGTTTTTAAATACTCAATGAGTACGATTTGGAGTAAAAGTAACAGATTACATTTTTTTAAACAACTTTATTATCAAAAATTCTGAGTTGAGATTAATTATTGAAGTAAATTTAAACAACTATATTTTAAAACGTTTTGCATTTACTAACAAATCCATGCGCATTCAACGTATCAAAATTAAACAACTTTATTATCTTCACACAGATATTGTAGTTGTCTAGATACATTAAAGTTCACTACTTTACATTAAAGTTCACTACTGTAAATTTAAAATCAATGTACTGAAACATCTATGTAAATCCTTAAATAAAAAGGTTTGAAATAGGTCGAAGGAAAACCAGGTGAAAGCCCGGATGCCCTTCGGCCTTTTTTATAAATCAGGGGAAAAGAATATCAGTGTTTTTTATAAACGGTTAAATATTATTAGTGTATTTAAATAATATAATTAGTCTACTGATTCAATATTGTTCGTTTAACAATGGTAATATGCATTAATTTTTTCTTTCGTATAAGTTATTAAATACAAATGGTGTAAAACATACTAAAAAAAGCATAGATTAACTATTATATAATGTGTCACATGTAGTTTTATGAAAAAGATTGACCATTTAAAACAAAGTTTGGTTATTTCCAACTATGTCTGATTTAAATCCTGTTTTTGCAGAATTTTTTTCTGTAACTATAGGGTAGTTTTGTTCAATTAGCATTCATAATATTTAGTTGATAAAGAGGGGAAATTAACTAAAAAGAATTGTAGGAGGTGCAATATGAAACAATTTATTTTAGGCATATTTATCGTCTCAGCTTTTTGTATTTATCCTTTACAATCAAAAGCAGCAGTTTTTCCTTGTAGTATGGTCTTAGAAACATTAGATAAGAAACTTGAAAATGCAAAGGGCACAGCATTAATTTATAAGGTACGGTTGCGTCCGCCCAGTTTCGAACGAACTAACATAAGTATTCTAGGAGTTCACCTTCCTGAACCATCTTCTTTTGGTGATTACGAAAGTTATGAAGGATTCGCCTTTAAGCCAAGTGAAATAAGTTGGCGTTTTAGACTTTATCCTACTCCAGAAATAGATAGTCCGACTTGGGCAGGAAGATTTGATGAAATAACAGCAAAGATGGAAAATATAAAAGTGCAAGTTCGTCTCTCAAATACAAAGAATGAAAAATTGGGACCACCTATATTAAAAGGCAATATCAATAAGTGTAAGTAACATTAAAGCTAAGGTACAAAGGTACATTACTTCAACAATGAGGTAATGTTTTTTTATTATTAGAACTAGCATTACACCAACTTTTCAAGAAAGGTTTCTACTAAGAAAACTTTGTGAAGATTTACACTTAAAGATCCAGCTGTCAATTTGGTGGCTTTTTTCTGTGAAAATAAAATGGGCGAGTACTGGTAAAGGGTTTTGAGTAGATACGATACGTGTGCAAATTAAATGGGCGAACATGAGATTTGGAGCTTGAGAAGCTTCTTAAACGTGATTTTTTAGAAAAAAGACAACACTAAATAGAGGGTAGGATCTCTACTTTTAAAAAAATCATAACCTTGAGGAATATTGTAATGTTGGATGACTAACTGGCAATAGATGGTTCAGAGAAGTGTTGCTTATTGAGAAATAAGGTATAAATAATTCTTAGAATTTTGTGTGCTATAGCCTGTAAAGCTTTTTTCTTACCCCGCCTTGCAGAAAGAGACCAAAAAACATTCGCCATTGAGGTGTTTTTCGACCTTGATATTGCCCAGGCGACCTCACATAGGGCTGATTTTATATGTGGGTTTCCCGGCACACTTTTAGAACTTTTTTTTTACCAGCACTTTCATTATTTCCGGGTGATACACCGGCCCAAGAAGCTAAATGTCTAGACGAAGGAAATTGGCTCATGTCTGTTCCGATTTCTGCAATAATACAAGCTGCCGTATGGTCTTTAACACCAGGTATGGATAATAGAATTTCTTTTTCTCCTTGGTAAGAACTTAGAATTGTCTCAATGCGGGTTTCCAGTTCTTGTATAGATTTTTCCATGTACTCTATATGATTCCATGAGCTTTTGATCATAAACATTTGATGTTCATTTAGAGTTCCAAAAAGGGATTCAGATATAGTATCTGCTTTTTTCCGAAGTGAATGATGTATATTATCATCGACATCTGTTTTATCAAGATACCCTTTTTCCACCAGCTGATTTAAAAGTCTACGACCTGAGACTCCAAAGATATCAGAGATAACGGAGCCAAGTTTTATGTTAGAACACTCAAGTACTTTCGAAATTCTGTTTTTTTCCGCAGTTAAGTTACCAATCCATTTCTTTCGTAATCGAGTTAAATCACGTAACTCTCGAAGGTCTTGCGAGGGAACAAAACTTTTCTCAATTAAACCATGACGAAGAAGTTTGGCAATCCATTCCGCATCGGAAACATCAGTCTTACGACCAGGAACATTTTTGATTCGTTGGGCATTGGCAATGGTAATGTCAAAATATCCTTCAAGGATATTAAAGACTGGTTTCCAATAGATGCCCGTACTTTCCATGGCAATGTGAGTGATTTCTCTTTCCTCTAACCATTTCAATAATTCAAAAAGACTTTTGGTTAGGGTTGAAAAAGTCTTGATTTCTTTTTGGATGACTTCATCATTAGAGCCAGTTAAGGCACAAACAACAATCTCTTTTTGATGAACATCCATTCCAGCACAATGAGTTAATAAAATGTCCATATAGAAAAACCTCCAAAATAATGTCTACGGAAAGTGGAATAAGCTTGGTCAAACAGCATTTTTCTGTACGTGATCATCTTCAGGAGTTGAAGAGTCGACATAGGGGTGTCCACAAGGCAAATTCCAAACAGTTTCTTATACAGGGTTGAACCACCACAAAAAGCCACGTAAACATTACTTTCCATAGCATTAACCAGTATGGAAAAATGGACAAAAATAAAAACCCCAGCATTGAAATTATTTTCATGCCGGGGTGTGAGTGTAAAATCATGAGTGTTTCTTATTGAAGTAAAGGGGCAAGCTTGTTGAAGAAGGAAATTTATTACACCTTTGAGAATTATCATTTAATCTATAAAATATTTCTTTTTCATTAAGGGGTTATTATGAATTTAAATGATAAAAATGTCTTAGAAAATATTAAAACACTTACTTTGGTAATTATAGCAATTAGTTTAGGATGGATTGCCTTTAGGCTTGATGATGTAATTGATTTATTATCTTTATTAGCTAATAAATAATTCGAGATCCATATTGTACAAACGGGAGGTTAGTGAAAGAAGGATTTTTTGCAATTATAGTGAAATATTTAGAAAAGACGTGCAAGTATTAGGGAGAGAAATAAAATGAAAAATTTTATAGATTCATTTTTAGAAGATGAGATTTCTGACCAAGATTACTATGATGGAATTTATGAATTTATCGTTTCTTTAAACATTAGATGCGGAGAATATGAAGGCAATCGATTTATTATTAAAAAGATGGACCATATAAACTTTTTTATCTTTGACGAATACGTTTACCAAGAGGATGTGAACTAATGATTTTATCAGTCAACCAGATACATAAATCTTACAAACGTGATAAGGTGCTAAAAGGGGTCACATTTGAAATGGTAACCCCCGGAATTGTAGCTCTCGTGGGACCCAATGGTTCAGGAAAATCCACGCTACTCAACATCATTACCAACCTAATCAAGCCTGACAAGGGAGAAGTGCATTTGCGGGTCTAGGATTGTTGGTCTTTCTGTTTGGTCACTCTTTTACAATGGAACACGAGCATCAAACGTGGCGATTTCTTCACACGCAGCCATTGGCAGAGTGGAAAATACTAGTTGGTAAGTATGCAAGCTTACTAACAGTTGCTGTTGTTTACATAGCAGTCGTCATCGTACTGTCTCTGCTCGGTTCATGGGCTTTTGGGTCACATGCTTGGTTATGGAATTACCCTCAAATGATTAAAATAAGTGAGAAATGGTCAATCATTACAACTGCTTCCTATATATACAGATCTTGTGCGCTTTTTGCTACGGTAATGATTTTCGTATTTGGCATCCTGCTATTTGTGAGTAAGTGGCTGAAAAATACCTTCCTTGCATTAGTTATGACCAGTTTAGTTGTATTTGTTGGAACCTTCACAAACGGTAGCAGTTCATGGAATCCCTTTAGCGTACTTCAGTTCCAAGAATGGCTCTTACACTCAACAGGGGCAGTAACTTTAGCTCCTTTGTTGTGCGGACTTGCTTTGGTAGGTCTAACCATTTGGGTGCCTTCCACATCCTTGGCGGGCTTTTCATTTTCCGATTATAAAAAGCCCTTCGGCTATCCAGTACGCAGAGTGAAACTATCACTCGTATGGGAAATTATTGTGTTTGAGGTACAGAAGAGCTGGCGCAGGGGCTTGCTACGATATACACTGGTGCTCCTTTGTCTAATGATTGTCATTGGGTATTACATGTTGTCTGTACAGACCGCAGAAAAGAAACAACATTATGTTAAAGAATTGAATCAGTATATTATGAACACAGAAAAAGAGGCTATTCCATCCTTACAAATGGCAATGGATGAGACAAAGAAGTCAAATCAAACGGATGATCATCAACTTAGTAAGAGTTTGTCCTTTTTAAAAGAGGGGCTTGAAAAAGCGAAAGCAGCTAAGTCAGCATTTACCAACGGAGAATGGCAATTGCTATTATCCTATCAACTCTTCCAAAATCGCTGGGCCAATCAAGAGTTTGACTCCGAAATGATCGTGAATGATACTAGAAAGGATTTAGGAACATTGTCAGTCGAAATTGGGATTGCGGAAAAGAAGTGGCTCCTAAAGCGCCACATCCAACCGGTTATATCAGGAGACTATGTGCCTACCATCTACTCCTACTTGGGCAAAAATCAGTCAGGGGAGAAGTGGTTAAAAGCCAATGAAAAGCTGGATAACAGCGGCTTATTTACTTTATATCATTTTTTTCAATATCATCTAGATTTAGTGTTAATAGCACTAGCTCTCTTCCTATTCGGGGCAGGTCTTGCTGGTGAATGTGGGAAGAAGAACACATTACAGTTTCTAAGAACGCAGCCACTTTCGGTTAGGCAAATTTTTTCAGGTAAACTGATTCAAGGTTTAGTGTTCTCTAGTCTCGGTTCCTTTGGAATGATGTGCTTATTGGTGTTGACTGGTACCATTTGCAACCGATTCGGTGATTGGCAATATCCCATTCTTCAGTATGTAGAGAAAGGAAGAGGATTTCAGTTTATTCCCTTGGGGAAATACTTATTGCAATCAGCACTGCTATTTACACTCGTGATGATTTTTACCATTATTTTAGTAAATGTAGTTGCGCTATTTTGTAAAAATATCTTGTCTGTTTATGCAGTCACAACTACAGTCATCCTAGCTGGATATTTTACAAGTACACAGCTTGTAAATCAACTTGCCTACCTGTCTCCGTTTACGTACTTCAATCCGTTTAAAATTATCAATGGGGAATTAGCGATCATTTTAGAGCAGACTCAATTAAACTGGATTCATGGAGTAATTGTGCTATTAACTTTCATTGTGTTTTTGTTGGCGATTGGAGAGTTAGTACTTAGAAGAAGAGAGAAGCATGCTTAAGTTGAGACTAAACAGTTCTCTATTTGCAAAAATACCTGAAAGTATTTCCTTTTAGTAGTACCTTTTGTATAGTGTTAGCTGTAGAAATATTACGTGAAAAGCGATGAAGCCGTCTTGTATATACCGTTAAGATATTCTATCTTTCATTATGACTGCGAGACGATCGCAAAACGCAGCTAATTTTATAATTACTGATGTTGCTGTAAAAAGATTTGCTACTATACTGGTGATTTATTGGTATTATCAATGGAATTTTGATTTCTAAAATATTAAAATCCAAAGAAACCTGAACGCTCTATTTAAACAGAGAGTGTTCAGGATTTTCTTGATGGCCTTGTTTCTCTGCAGGACATTCAAAAGTATGGATGACAAAATAAAAGCATTAAGGAAACTTTAAATCTGTAATAATCTTAGTGTCTTTTCGAAACTTAGTCCCTGAAGTTTACATTCAAGATGGCATTCTAAGTTGCGCACGTTTATGGAAAAAATAGAATTTAATGAAAAAGTAGACAATTAAAGGTTACAGAAATTTTTATAGCCCACCAAATTGTGATAGCGAAAAGAGTCTATACTTGGGAAGATATTATTTATAAAAGATAAAGTAACACGTTTCTACGTGTAAAGTGTTGATTTCATTTCTTATCACGAAACCTGAATAATGTATCTGAATTTTATCTATTTAAAGAGGGATATTGATAAATAGAGTTCTATTTTTGAATCAACGCATTTTTTTATTATCCTAATGTTCTAAAGACTAAACGCTACAACCAACCCGATTAGGAAAAATAAAATGGAACCAAGATTAAAGCAATTTACACTTAACGAGCCAAATGTTCTTTTGAATTTATATTTGTTCTCTATTCCTGATAAACTCGTTGCAACTTTCATATCGCTTAAATTTGTAAATATTCCTCCTGTGCTTGAGAAAAAGATAGAAAAAAAGAAGAAAAGTACCCTACAATAAAAATTGAATCAATTAAATGTATGTTGAATTTATTTGCAACAACAAAAGAAATTTTAAATTTAATGGCCATAACAATGATTGTAAGAATTGCAAATTTAACATATTTCATTGTATTCCTCCTTATATTAGCTATATCCCTCTAGTTGTCTTTGAATATTCTGTACATTTGGGGCGGAATCAGTTATCGCTAGTTTCCATTATAATATATATTTGGATTTTTTTTGAATACAAGATGTTAAAATCATTCACCATCTCTTTAAACGAATATTTCATATAATTTAAATGGGAAGCTAAAAAATGTTATCAAAAAAGTTTAAAGAATTACTATCTCTCTTAGAAACTGTAGAAAAAGTCCATAAGTTTTATATGGACATATACGGTTATGAAAAATTTATTCGTTATAATGACTTTAGATTTAAATGGACTGAAAAAATAAAACTTTCCAACTTATTGTTTATTGATGAGGTCGAATGTACTCCAAGGTATGGCTTTTTGGTAGAAGAAGAGGAATATAATATTGAGAGTGTTTAAGTACTGGTCAAAATTATACAAACTTAACAATTGAATCACTCACGATAGAACCTTTTAATTATTATATAAACTATAACTTTGTAATAGATGGAGAACCAATAGATATAGATATTATTGCAGACACAAATCCTTTTGTTGCAGAATTAAGAATTACAGGTTGTCTAAATACAGCTCCTTTTTGGAAACAATCATTATATTTAAGTTATTTATTGTTTAAAGGGAATAACATCTTGAGCAGTTTTATGCACCTGTTTATTACTTTTGAGTGCTTAATTAGATATCATACTAGTGATACAACAACCACTAGCATTCATACAGTTTATAAAAATTATACCAGTCAAAACTTAACCAACTACTTAAATGCATATAGAAAAATACGTAATCAGGTTATGCATGGTAATGAAAATGTTGCGTCCAAATTAACTATTAAGAATTTAGAGATATTAATTGATACAATTGAGAATTTAGAAGTGAACAAAACATCAGTTACCTTAACTGAAAACACATTAGCTATAAATGAAGGATTACTTTTACTTTAAAAGGAGGAATAGAAGTTTCTGGCATTTAACTAATGTATGTTGGCAGCATGTTTATTAATGTTTTTGAATAATTTTTCAAAAACAATCTGGATAAAAACTAATATTTATACATAATTTTGAAGTTGTTCTTATTGATCGGGCGTGATTGGTGAGAAACTCTATTATGAAATGATCAAACTTTTTTATAAAAACGAAACTTAATTCTTCTGAAAAGCAACCAATTTGATCAATCTTTTTTGCAAAAACAAAAAGCTAGTTGCATTAATAAATTAGCGATTACAGGGCTATTTTTGTTCAATCTTTTTATAAAGCTACATAGAAAATCAACATTTTTAGGCATATTACGAGAAAGAATTTCCGAATGTTAGCCAAAAAAACTAATAATACAAAGTTGGATATTATCCTTGTATTAACGCTAATCGAATTCTAATACCCTTCATATCTAGCGTACTCTGTCTTCTGCTATTGCCTCAACTATTTACTATAAACCCCCATTCCCTTCGTAATGAATGGTAACGCTTTTCTTATATATTCTTCTGCAGTCGCATTACTATGATATTGCCAATTAATTGTTGCTCCATATATCCCCCAACTTAACATAACAGCTACTATTTTTAATTCTTCTTCACTGTAACCTATCTTTTTTTCTAATAATCGCTTGTAGAAAAATTGTTCTAGTTCTTTTTTTATCGTTATTTCTATATTGGATTTGAAGGCTTCAAAGCTTTTCATACATTGAGATTTAGTAGAGTTTTGAAATTCAGTAATTGAAATGAAAATTTTTATAATTGTTTCTTCGTTAATTTCAGTGTGATCGCTAATTTGTCCGATAACTTTTGGTATCATGTCTTCATTTATTACTTGCTCTAAAAGATCATACTTATCTGTGAAATGATAATAGAAGGTCGCTCGATTTACCGTAGCTTTTTCCGTAATATCCTTAACCGTAATGTTATCAAAATCTTTTATTTGTGATAATAGGATAAAGGCATCCATAATTAATTTACGTGTTCTAATAATTCGTGGATCAAGTTTTGTTCCTCCCATGTTGACTCTCCTTTTACTAGTTTTTAGACAATTTTCTTCATCTGTTGGATATCCAACGAATTTAAAAATTAATCGGTTGAATGAAATTTAATTGAAGAATACAATTCAATTATACAACAAGTGTTGTATAGAATACACGCGCATAGAAAATTAGGAGGAATTAAAATGAATATTTTAGTCGTGAAAGCAAATAATCGACCAGAAGGTATATCAAGCAAAATGTATGAGACCTTTATAGAAAGAATCAAGGATGCTGATCATTTAAATATAAAAGTTTACGATGTGTTTGAAGAAGATATGCCCTCTTTTGGGCAAGATTTCTTCAGTGCAGTGCATAAAAAACAAAATGGTATTGAATTATCGGATATTGAACAGCGTATTCTAGTTGCTAAACAAAAAGCAATGGATGCCCTTGAAGAAGCGATGGTAATCGTATTTGCATTTCCATTATGGAATTTTACCATTCCAGCCAAGTTACAAACATTTGTTGACTATGTTGCTGCGGCAGGCTTTTCTTTTAAATACAGTCCGGAGGGTAAGTTAATTCAACTTATGACCGACAAAAAAGTAATCTTATTAAATGCACGTGGAGGAATTTACAGCACACCAGAAAGAGCACCGATTGAAATGGCAGTAACATATATGAAAAATACGTTTAACGGTATGTTTGGTATGGAGATTATGGATGAAGTCATCATTGAAGGGCATAATGCAATGCGTGATAAAAGTGAAGAAATTATCGAAGAAGGACTAAAAAAGGTATCAGAAGCAGCAGATGACCTAGTGAAGCTAAATTTTTAATTATTGATAATGCGGGGGTATACTTCGCCCCCTTTATGTACTTGCTTTTAAATATAAACTTTATTATAGAAAGGATGAGTCTTTATGAAAGATCTTACTGGTAAAAAGATAATTGTACTAGGAGCAACAGGGGGGATTGGTGAAGGAATTACAAGACAATTGCTTCAAAATGGTGCAACCGTTGTAGCTCTTAGTAGGACAGAAGAAAAGGCAAAGGGATTAGCTAACTATGTGTCTGATATCCAAAATGGTGAGTTTATTCCTTAAGCTGTTAACATAGATCAACCTGATAAAGAGAGTAAAATAATACAAAATCAGCTTGCAAATCAGTTTGGGCAATTCGATGGTGCAATTATTACTACTGGAGCTTGGGGTAAAACCGGGATTCCACTCATCAACATTACAGATGAAATGTGGGATCAAGCTATTAAAGATAATCTTACTAGTCATTTTCGTGCCATGAGGATATTGGTTCCTCTTCTAAAAGAAAGTGGAGCTTTGATCCATCTAAGTGGACTAAGTGCAGATCGTCCCTATCCCGGAGCAGGTTTGATTGGTTTAACAAAAGCAGCAAAAAAATCACTTATATTAACTTTAGCATCTGAACAATCACAACAAGGTCCTCGTATTTACGAAATTATTATTGGACCAATTCGTACTCGTGAAAGAATTAAATATGGAATTGCTCGAAATAATTGGTTTAATCCAGAGAATATCGGAGAGTATTCATCTGAGCTTATTCTTGGGGACACTGCTGCTTCGGATGAACCTTTACATTATTTGGTGGAACGTAAACACTAATATATATGTTTAATTGTTCCTGACAAAAGGAGTGATGGTCTATGCAACATAAAAGTTCATCTTATGAAACAATAGGTCAGAATAAACATATCGGCTATGTTTCGTTAAATACCGGAAACCTTGAACAAGCAATTAAGTTTTATCATTCTATAGTAGGCTTTTCAATTTTAAAAAGGTATGAGAAGTCTGCAATTCTTGGGACACCTGAAAATCATCCTTTGCTAATACTAACCGAAATAGAACATGCAATAAAACGTGCAAAGAACGAGACTGGACTAGATCATTACGCCATTCTAGTGCCCACTCGTCAGGAATTATCTAAACATTTTCGTGTCGTTGTTGACAATAACTATCCAATTAGTATGATTGCAGATCATATGGTAAACGAATCTTTCTACATTTATGATCCTGATGGAAATCTAATAGAGTTCACACGAGATTTAACACCGGAAGAGTTAATTGGTCATATCCCTCTTCATTCAACTGAGTTAGCAAATATATTCAAAATCCTGAGTAGTAGACTCTCAATTTCGTGAAGGCACTAAAAACAATTGCAGATCCTTTCATCTTATACAAACTGATAGCTTTAGTTGAACAAAAATAATTCTTAACCTAGGCTGGCTTTAATATGAGGCTGGTCTTTTTCCTTTTTTCTCAACAACCTTTCAATCCCATGTTCAATAGAAAGGATCAGAATAATAACTGGCTTGACTACTGATGGGGGTACATTATTTCAGAAGGCATTTGCCAAAAATGCCCCATATATTTTTTAAAATGGTTTTACTACAGAAAGTGAGATTAGGGAGTTTTTATGTAGAGGTATTGACAAAAAAATAATAACAAGGTAATTTAATAATTGAAAATGATTATCAATCTCATTTAATTGCGAATTTCTATTAAAGGAGGTACAAAAAAATGAAGAAAGTTATAATTCCAATTATTCTGTTGATTTCATTAATTATTAGTGCATGTGCAAAGCAGGAAACGGAAAAGACAGTTGGAGGAGAAAGTAAAAAGGGCGGAAATGAAATGATTACATACCAGTCAGAAAATGGCCCTATTAAAGTTCCCGCTCATCCTAAAAGAGTAGTTTTATTGTCTGACTATGCAGGAGATTTATTATCCTTTGGTGTGAATATTGTTGGGGTTGAGGAATGGTCAAAGAAGAGTCCGTTATTAAACGAAAAGTTAAAAGATGTACCTACTGTTTCTGATGAAAATGTAGAAAAGGTTATTGAATTAAAGCCAGATTTAATCATTGGATCAAGTGACAATAAAAATTTAGACAAATTTAAACAAATAGCTCCTACAGTTACATTCACTTATAATAAAGTGGATTACCTAAC
The DNA here is from genome assembly GCF_058781025.1 of Heyndrickxia sp. FW510-T9. Taxonomy (NCBI): domain Bacteria; kingdom Bacillati; phylum Bacillota; class Bacilli; order Caryophanales; family Bacillaceae; genus Heyndrickxia; species Heyndrickxia sp. FW510-T9. The sequence goes on from NZ_JBYSWK010000028.1 coordinate 20,159, forward strand.
GCAGATTTTAGAAATTGGTAAACTAGTAAACAAAGAAACAGAAGCTCAAAATTGGGTTACTAATTTTAAAAAACGCGCTAATACGATTGGTGAAGAAATAAAAGCAAAAATTGGTACAAATGCAACTGTTACAGTAATGGAAAGCTATGATAAAAGTATGGGTATCCTTGGTAGTGGTTGGGGAAGAGGAACAGAGGTTCTTTATCAAGCAATGAAGTTAAAAATGCCTGATAATGTTAAAAAAGCTACAAGTAAAGAAGGATATAGTATGATTTCTACAGAAGTATTACCTAAATATGTTGGTGACTATTTAGTTATTAGTAAATATAGTGATCAAGATAACTCGTATCAAAATACTAAATCCTATAAAGACATACCTGCCGTGAAGAACAATCATGCATTTGAAGCAAATGGTTATACATTTATGTTTAATGATCCATTAACTTTAGACTATCAATTAAATTTCTTCAAAGAACATTTTTTACAATAGGTACATAATCGTGTTGTAAATGATATGTTAGATCAACTGATTTTATGGAGCGGTGCATTAAAAGAAATTCGATAAATTGATGAATAAGGATTGAGAGAGGATTAAATTCCTTTCTCAATTTATTATTAAAAAAGTGAGTATTAAAAAGATATTTCAAATAAGTTTTATTAAGTTTTCAACTTTTTTTATAAAAACGAAACTTAAATATACTAAAAAAGAATCCATTTTAATCTAACTTTTTTTCTTGTGAGGTATTTATAATAAAACTTTATTTTAAATTACAATCCAAAATATTTACTTTTCTGTCAACCGTAATCTCCTTCATTATTAACTGGTCGTAAAATCATGTGTTCAGAATTTACACTTTCCAAAGGAGAAAAAGTAAAAGATACAGCGCTGTCTTTGGCTTTTTCGAAAAGGGATATTAATGTATTTTCGATTAAGGAATTTTACAAATTCAATTGCCTACTAAATGTTTTTCAAGTATTTATTGAATTCACGTTTTAATTCTTGCAATGTTAATTCATATAACTGACGATCATCAGATGATTTATAAAATTCCACATTTAGTAACGGCTGAATAAGTAGCTGTTTTTCATTATCCATCACTTTGTCTAAAATATTGTTTATCTTTATCACTCCTTCAGATATGTGATTTTGAACACCTGATAATTGTTAATAGTGATTCATGACTTCGTTATTTATATAGTTCTCCAATTTCACCTTAAGGTCACTAGATTCTTTTAATTTTTTTGTATGATTTATAAATTGTTCTTCGTCTCTTACTTCAAGAGCCTTATCTATTTGATATTGTAAATAATTTAATTTCAAATCTAAGTCAAAGTCCGTTACAGGTCTCCCTGGGCAAAAATATTGGTCTAAATCTTCAAGGGCTATATAAAAATGCCCTTGGTTATTGATTATAGCTAGAAGATACCATCCGTTATTAAAAGGGAAACTTTGTTCATTAGTGACTTCGATTATATCCATTTTATTAATAGTTAAGGTAGTTGAGTGTATATTACCTGGACAAAAACAGTCAATTTGATGTGTAAACGTTCTTGTGCGATGAAATATTGAATCATGCCTTTACCTCCTCGGAATAAAGCGTAATGCAAGTTTTTGAGAATCAACTTGAATGTCTTTATAAATGGGTAGAAAATAGAAAATAATTATCTGTTTTTCATATTAAAAAATATTGAATGAAATTGATAATTATTATCAATACTATAAATAGTAAAGGGATAATCCCTATGTTGATTATCCCTTCAGATTCAATAAAAAACTACGCTTCGGGAATAAATGTCTTGCAGTCGGTTTCTTCAGTATTAGAAGCATGTTTTCCTTTATGACTGACTACATAAATGGCATCTGCTGTGCATTTGTTCCCATTATCCCAAAATTTACAATTGTTTACTTCGCATAAAACATCCTTAGCCAAAATTAATCACCTCCTAGAAAATAGCTTTAACAAAGTAAATAAAGTTGATACAAACTTTATTAGAAAAAGCAAACAAATTCGATACAAGCCGGCTTAAAAAAATCTAACAATCAGCATTTTCATAGATTACTAGATATAGTGGGATATAAATCAAAGAACTATACACCAAAACAGACCCCCTCGTAAGAACTAACTATGGGCTTTTAATAAAACGAATTTGTTAATTTGTTAGTTCTACGTATAAGTAGATGTATGAGATATAAGTAAAGAACTTTTTTGATATATAATTTCGAAATTTGATTATTTAAAATAAAGATTGACAATTTATAATAAAGTTTGATTGAAAATCCTGTGTTAATTTTTTAATGCAGGATTTTTTCTTATTCCACAATCGGGACAGATTGTTGCAAAATCTTAACTTACTCTCCTTCTTTTTTCTAAATTTAAAAGAGAAACTACAATCCACCTAGCAATAATACCCACAATTAGAAAAAGGGAAAAATCAATTGCTACAGAAAATTTCTTTATGTAAACAAATACGTTAAGATATTTTAACACCAAGTTATAATATCCAAAAGCTAACACCCCTCCCCAAACCGCAATCCAAATTAAATAACGTTTCCAAGAGAAAGTGTATTGATAAACCAACATGGCGTATAAGGGAACAATTGTAGCGTCACCCAAAAAAAAGTTAACATTTATGGGTAATACATCCTTCAGGGTTGCCCAGTAATTAAATTGTTCGCCAACAGAATCATATACAACAAATGCGACAGCAACTAAAGAGCCATATAGAAGTATTTCAGTAATTCGTTTTTTGTCTACAAGATAGAAAAACAAGATATATGTGAGGAGAATAAAAACTATTTGGAATATCCAAGCCGGGGATAGGAAAATTTGATTAATCCATTGGGCTTCAATTAACCCATTTAGGTCTTCCGCCTTGTTAAGTATTTGTTTATCAGTAATCATAATGATCCCTTTCCTTTTTTAGAATATCATTCTATTTTTACCCTTTAAATGAATATTATCCATTTTCGATGGTTGTCGGTTTTAATACGGCATTTTACAATTCCCTCAAAAGGTATCAACTAATAACCGATAAATGATTTTTTGATGAAAGCATCCTTTTTATCTACATTTTCCTGAACTTGATTAAACTTGATGGCACACATATTAAGAAATATATCACGCCACAATATGTTAAATGATGAATAAAAGACATTCTTTGTGAGTGTCTTTTTTTTATCGCTCATATAATCAAATCAATTATTTCGTTGAATTTACTTTCGTTTTTTTCTTTAGAATAAGCTGATTTGTCAATTGATATTCCTACAACTTTTCCGTTTTCTTAATACGAATTACGAGATACTTAAGACTTACTTAAGAAATAAATAATTATGGGATTAACTCTATTTGTTATATTGATAACCGTAATAATCATTAATAATAAATTAGGAGTGATTTAAATGAAGAAAAAATTTTTAGGCATGTTATTACTCGTTTTAACAATGGCTTTTGCTTTAGCAGCTTGTGGGAATAATGAGATGACAATTAGCTCTGGGAAAACTAAGCAAGAGACTTCATCCATGACTATGACAACAAGTATTTCAAAGAATGACTCAACTTCTACACTTTCAGGTAGTTTTATGGGGGAAAACGGAAAAATGGTTTCAGGAACAGCCACCATAAGTAATGGAAAGCTAATGTTATCAAACTTTAAAACAGATAAAGGTCCAGATCTACATATATATTTAACAAAAGACGGTGATATTGCCTTGGGTAAATCAATTGCAAAAATTGATTTAGAAAATACAGATCAAACTTTTTCATTAAATGATATTGATACAACAGGGTATAATACTGTGGTCATCTATTGTAACAAAGCTCAAGTTACTTTCGGTCAAGCAATGATTAAGGACCAAGCTATGATGTCTGTAACTGGGCAGTTTAGTGGAGAAAATGAAAAAATGGTTTCAGGAACAGCCACCATCAATAATGGAAAATTAATGTTATCAAACTTTAAAACAGATAAAGGTCCAGATCTACATGTATATTTAACAAAAGACGGTGATATTGCCTCGGGTAAATCAATTGCAAAAATTGATTTAGAAAATACAGATCAAACTTTCTCATTAAATGGCATCGATACAACAGGGTTTAATACGGTGGTTATTTATTGTAACAAAGCCCATGTAATATTTGGCTCTGCTAAATTAATGTAAAATTTGATTTTTATGCGAGGAAATGTAAATTGAACAAATTATTCAAGTATCTCTTTTTACTGATCAGAATAGGACTTGGAGTTAGTTGGCTACAACAAGGTGTCTTTAAATTACAAGCTCATTTTACCATGTCTGGACTCCCAGAAGCTGTAGTAAGTAATACTTTAACACCTGAGTGGTTTAAATTCTTTATGGTGCATTTCGTGGAACGAAACATGAGCCTTTTTAATCTTTTGATTCCTTGGGGTGAAACATTAGCTGGTATAGGCTTAATTTTAGGGATATTAACACTTCCAGCTATTTTATGTGCCATCTTTATGAATCTTAACTACTGGCTATCTAATATGATTTATATTTATCCAGTTCAGCTATCTATAGCGATCATCTTATTGTTAGGAAATAAATATACTTCCTATTTCAGTGTAACAAACTTATATTTTTATTTAGTTGAATGAATTTCATAATTCCAATCCCTTGTCCCTCATGCGATTCAGGGCATGAAAAAAGGAGTACCTCCCCAAATTCTTGTATAATGTAAGTGACCAAACAAACAAAAACAAGAATGGAAATGAGGTTGACTCCCATGTCTATTATACGACAAGGAAGCCTGTTTGACATGCAGGATTTTTATGAATTGGAACCATCTAAACGTTTTGAAGCGGTCTTTTCTACTCTTCACATTGAACCATTATTATTTGCAGTTAATAAGAAGTCTGTTTACGGTGCACCGACAGAACTTAATTATCCTGCCATGATTTATGCACTGGTAGCTCGTATTCTTGAAAGAATACCAACAATTAAAGATTTAATTAAACGCCTTACTCAGGATTTTATGTTTCGTTTGGATTGTGGCTTTCTATTTTCGGATCGAATTCCGTCCGAAGCTTCCTTTTCTCGTCTTACTACTAAATTAAGTGATTCTACTGCCCTTGAGTCGGTTCAGAATTCTTTACTCCTTCAAGCCATTCAAGAAGGGTTTGTTTGCGATGAAACTGTGGCAATAGATGCGACTCATTTTGAATCTAGAGATCGTTCCACTCCACAAGAAAAGAAGCCAACTCATGAACCCAAAAAGCGTGGACGCAAACCAAAGGCTGAACAAGAAGCCTTTCAATTAGAAGTACAAGAAAGAGAAAGTCAAAAATCAATTTACGAAAAGACGATAGAAGCCCAATTACCCATTAGCTTAAAGACCTTACGAACTGAGGCTCCGTTGGAGCCTAATTGGGGCATTAAGAAAAATAGCGAAGGTAAAAATACCTTTTGGTTCGGCTTCAAGGCACATCTAGCAGTGGGAACAAACAGTCAGTATATCTTACAATCCATGATGACTTCTGCTAGTTTGAACGATGGAAAAGCAGCCATTCCACTCCTTAAAGGGATTCAAGAAAGGCTTCCTTCTCTACCCATTCGTTACGGTCTTATGGACGCTGGTTATGATTATGTGCCAATCTATCAACAACTTCTGAATATGAAAGCTTATGGAATCATTGCCTATAATAAGCGTAATGAAGGTGAAGAGATTGGCTTTGATGAGCATTTTGCCCCGACTTGTGTGAGAGAACATTCCTATCGATATGATAGTTTCGATGAAAAGTATCGATCATTAAAGTATGTCAGACCAAAAGAGTGTGAAACTTGCCCCTTAGCAAATGATTCTCTTTGCCAGAAGGTTTATAAGGTAAAGATTGATACCGATATTCGAAGATATTCAGCTCCAGGACGTGGCTCTGAAACTTGGAAGAAACTATATAAACAAAGAACTGCAGTTGAACGAGTGAATGCGTATTTAAAAGAATTCTTCCAATTAAAAAATGTTCGATACCGAACTGGCAAAAAGGCAAAAGTTCATTTTGATTTAATTACTCTTATATACAATTCAACAAAACTGGCTGTAGATCGAATCAACAAACAAATGAAAGAAATGAAATTGGCTGCCTAATTTTAAAAAAATGGTGTTAAAAATTCTGTCAGATTAATAATTCAAAAAGACAATTATGAAAGTAACTCAGTTAATAAAAAAGTGCATAATTGTGTTAGATGAATCATCAGGGTGAAACAGAACTATTTTTTCATAAATCTGTTTCACCCCTTTCAACTGAAAGGATAGTATGTTGGATCAACAGAGGTGAACCTAATGAAAAGAACAATTCTTATTGTAGACGACGAGCCTACCATTTTAGATGTATCAAAGCGTTATCTTGAAAAAGAGAATTTCACAGTGTTAATCGCAACAAATGGTGCTGAAGCATTTGACATTTGTCAACAGTATCAAATTCACCTAGTTATAACAGATATTATGATGCCTGAAGTGGACGGGTATGATTTTATATTAAAAATACTAGATTCAGATCAAGAAATTCCATTCTTATTTATCAGCGCAAAAACACAGGAGAAAGACCGTTTATATTCCTTGACACTTGGTGCTGAAGATTATATCACAAAGCCCTTCAGCCCACGAGAATTAGTTTTGAGAGTCAAAAATATTTTACGCCGAATCAATAAGGGCAGCAATTCTATCATTAATAGAGGTTCATTACAGATCGATTATGAAAAACGTGCAGCTACTCTATTTGAAAATACACTGGATTTAACCCTTAAAGAATTTGATATTTTATGGATATTGGCAATTGACCAGGAAAGAGTTTATTCTAAATCAGAGCTTTTTGGAAAAGTTTGGGGCTCCGATTACTATGAAGATGCCAATACATTGAATGTCCATATCCATCATTTGCGGGAAAAGCTTGAAAAAGCATCAGGTGGCAAACCATATCCCATTATTAAAACTATTTGGGGGCTGGGGTATAAGCTAGAGGTGGGTGGACCTTGAAATTACGTTCTATCATTATGTTGTCCTATGGATTAGCTTTAATGTTGGTTATTTTCATCGTGTTTTTTAGTGTGAAATATATGGTGTTGAAATCAAATATCGCTTATATAGTAACTTTCATAATGATTGTCGCGTGCATCCTTTCTTTTATTGTAAGTTACTTATTATTTTTACCTACTCTTCATTCCATTAGAAAATTAAGCAGTCATAGCAATAAGCTAGCTACAGGTCAATTTGAACAAATAACAGATATTCATTCACCCAAAGAATTAGCTGAACTTGCTAAAGATTTTAATTATATGACAGAACAACTAGAAAAATCATTCAAGCAAATAAAGAAATCTGAAAACGAGAAAAACACGATGGTTTCACAATTATCACATGATATTAAAACGCCCATTACCTCCATTCGTTCACAAATTGATGCTATTATGGATCATTTAGTCAGTGATATCGAAATGCCCACCTACTTAGAATCTATTCGCACTCAAGTAATGCGCTTAAATCGATTAACGGATGAATTATTAGATTTAACTATTACACAAGAAAACCAAAAGATAAAATCTGCACAAAATAAAATATGGATCGACCAAATATTGGTAGAAATATTAAATAGTTTTCAAGTGCAATTCAAAAATGAGAATAGAGATATTTTGATCGAAATAGACGATAAAATTTCTTTTATTTATTCAGACGAAGAAGGTATCAATCGTATTTTATATAATTTAATTGGAAATGCTTTGAAATATTCACCTCCAGGAACACCGATAAAAATTACCGGAAATATAGATAATGAACGTCTTCAAATTTCTATTCAAGACTTTGGAATAGGTATTCCAGAAGAAGAACAGAGCAATATATACGAACGGATGTATCGCGTAGAAAAATCACGTAATCCTATATACGGCGGTACAGGTCTAGGGCTTTTTATTTCTCAAGAAGTCGCAAAAAAACTCGGAGGGGATATTTTTGTTAATAGTGAAGTGGGAAAAGGTAGTACATTTACACTTAGTTTGCCTATATTGTTAGAAGAAGTTCGTTAAGAAATATATATTTTGGGGATTTCCGTTTTGGTGAAGTCTTGTATTATTAGATACACAGTAGTAATAAACTTTTGAATATAAACTAAACTCTTGATTTACTGCATATTAAAAAGCTATTATTTTGAATAAAGATTGATCAAAATAATAGCTTTTTTAATTTTTATTACACTGTTATTTATAAATATGTTTGATTATTTTGTTGCTCTTTCTTTAACGCCCTCGTTTGTTAAAGTACTAATGCCCTGTCATCATTGCGGCATTTTCTTTATTTGATTCATCATCTGTCCCTTGATTAGGCTGTTGGTTTGGCCTTTTAAGGATGGTTCCTAGAAGTGCCCCAACTAATGCGATTCCCGCAGCTAGAAGGAAAGTATCGCTATATGCAGCAATGGAGGCTTCAATAGGGTTAGCTGTTTCGGTCATATGATTAGTTATTCTTGAAGTTAGAAACCCTGTCATACCTGCTACCGCAAATGAAACCATTACTTGTTGAGCCGACGTGGTTAATGGTGTGACACGACTAACAAGATGTCTTGGAGCGGATTGAAGGACATGGGTATTAATTGACATCATAGATAGACCCATTCCTGCACCCATCAGCACTAAACATGTAATGATAAATCCAGTGCTTGTATTCATAGAAATACGTGAAAGCATAAATAGACCTAGAGTAATAATAGATAAGCCAGTTACGGCTAAAGGACGAGCACCTATTTTATCGTATAGACGACCTCCGATTGGCATCATAACACCTGATGCTAAAGCTTGTGGAAGAAGAATTAATCCAGAATCAAAAGCACCATAACCTCTAACTGTTTGTAAAAATAACGTGATAACAATCATTACCCCAAATAAAGCAATTTGGGAAATCCATGCAATCACAATCCCTTTTCTAAAGTGAGATGATCCAAAAACTCTCAACTCTAATAAAGGCTGTTTTTGACGAAGTTCTACGAAAATAAAAATAATGAGAGCAACTCCACCAACAATTAATCCGGAAAGAGTCTCCTTTGAAGACCAACTTTTGCCCCCTTCACTCACTCCATAGGCTAACATTGCAAATGCAATAGGTGCTAATATGAATCCTAAATAATCTAATGATGGAACGGACTTACGATCTACTTTCGGTAAAAATTTCATTCCAAGAATAATTGCAATAACTCCAACTGGTAAATTAATAAGGAAAATCCAGTGCCAAGTAACGTATTCTACAAGATATCCTGATAAAACAGGGCCAAGTGCAGGTGCTAATAACATCGGAAGTCCAAGTGTTCCCATGACAGCCCCCATTTTTTCTGGAGGAGCAAGCTTGAAAATAATGGCCATTCCTATTGGTGCAACCATTCCTCCGCCTAGCCCTTGAATAATCCGAAAGATGATAAGCTGTTCAGGGGTTTGTGCAAAAGAACATAGAATGGAACCAAGCGTAAACAAGGTGACGGTAGTTAAAAATACCTTCTTTGCCCCAAATCGATCCGACATCCAACCAGCTAATGGAATGACAGCTGATAATGCAAGTGTATAACCTGTTATGGTCCATTGCATAGTCGAAACATCAGATTTAAAATCTTTCACTATTCCAGGAAGCGCAACATTCATCGCCGTACTATCAAGAATTACCATTATCATACCTACAATGATAGCTAGAAGTGGTCCTATAATGGTTTTAATGGAAAATGTCTCATTATTATTATTAAATTCCTCTGACATACGAAATTAATCTCCTTTTATAATATTTTGGTTATCAAAATGAATCATAGTAATACATGCATTAATTAAAAAGATGTTTTAAACATCGTTTTAAACAATGTTTAAATATAATTTATTTCTTAAACATCTATTTGTCAAGAAAAAATTCATTATAGGTATGTCAAATCATAAAATAATAAAATGGAAACTTGACATAGAAAGTACAGCGTATTATGGTGAAATTAATCATAGTTTAAATTTACTTTAACATTATTAATTATATGAATTAGGGGAGTTGCAAGATGGCCAATAGCTCAGAATGTGACTTGACAACAAAAGGAAATATACTGAATTCTGCACTGGAATTAATCAAGACAGAAGGTTTAGAAAATGTAACTTCGCGTAAAATCGCAGCATTAGCAAACGTAAATCTTGCACTGATAAATTATTATTTTGGGTCGAAGGATAAATTGATCAATGAAGCATTAAAAGTGTTACTGGCTTCATATAGAGAAGTTTTTCTCATTTTAGATAATCTTTCTATTCCTCCAAAGGAAAGGTTAAAAACCTTCATGGTTCAATTTGTAAATTCAGTTATAAAGTATCCTGAACTCGCTCGAGAATTTCTTGGGAAGGGCAATATTACATTTGAATCGCAATTTGAATATAAAAATTATATGAAAACAATAGGAATCACCAAAATTAAAGATACGTTAACAGAAATTACGTGTGAGAAAGATCCGGATATTCTCACCATGATGATGATGCAAATTCATGCGTCAATCTTTTTTCCGTCTCTTATAGCTTTAAAAAAAAATGTATCCCTTGTTTGGAACCCTATTCCTATAGAAGACCAAATTGACTATTTATTTGAACATTATTTCGCAAAGTACTTCTAATTTACAGTGACAAAGCTCGGCCTTCTGCCTGACACGTGAGTAATATTTAGATTTGGTTTGATAATGTTGGAAGAGGGGACATTAATATATATAAAGAAAAAAACGGAAAAACTTTTAGAACTCTTGTTCTAAAATTCAATACTAGTATTTTACATGCAGTGAGGTTATTCAACAACCATAGATGTACCGTTTTTTTCTTTTTCGGTAATGAATTCTTAGTGAGTTTTAATTAAACTTTTTTATAAAAAATATTTCCTCCACAAAATTATACCCACCCAATCTGGTCAAACTTTTTCAAAATGGATGGGTTTCATCTGTTGTTAAATAAACATTTGTAGCACGATTTTAATTGAACTTTATTCCAAACCAACAGATATTGTTTCCGTACAACTCGGTTGTACCGTGAATGTATTGCGAAATAATTGATTAAAGCCTAGAGATGAATCTTATGGAAATCCCAATAAGTCTTGTCTAATACAACATCTATGTTAACAAATAAATTTTTAGCTAGATCGAAGGAAATCAAGTTAAACCCTGATTCTTTCGGTCTTTTTTATTATTAGTTGTAGCGACGTAACAAGTAGATTGGATTAGGTGTAGACCCCATGTACAGCGGTGCCACGAATCTCCAAGTGAAAGGGTTACTATTTCGCACAGATCGATTCACTTCTTAGTCATGGATACGTTTATTGCCTTCTGATAAGGAATAAACGCTTCTTCTAAATGTGGGGTAACACTATTTTGTAAATCCATAACGGGCGATGCTGGTTTTTGCTTTGACATATGATGTAATCTCCTTTTCAATAAGTTAAAATAAACGGAGAACTCCCTGTTTGTAAATGTTTAGCAATTAAATTTATGGAGGGATGTCATGGTGAATGATGAAAGAATATTCAACAAACGTTCAGAACGACGGGATGCAGCTGAAAGTCAAAAAGGATTGACTTTAATCGAATGTTCGTTTATTATAGAATTCATGAGAGTGAGAGACGACAATAAAAAAGAAGCAATATTTGAGGCGACAATTGAATTGCTGAATGAAATTGGATTTTCGAATATCACAATGTCGAAGATCGGGAAAAGGGCTGGTGTTTCTTCTTCAACAATTTACGTTTATTTTGAGAACAAGGAGGACATGTTAAAGAAAGTCTATATAGACGTAAAGAAGAAATTAAACCTTTCAATGATCCAAGGTATTCAACAAGATTTCCCTGCTCGGCAAGTGGTAGATTGTCTAGTTAGGAATGTAGTGTCTTTTGTACAAGAAAACAGGAAATACTTTCTGTTTATTGAGCAATTTTCAAATTCTCCAATAGTTGATGATTTATGTCAGGAAGATTTGGATAGCGTTTTTGGTCCATTAAGGGATATTTTCGCAAATTATGTGAAGAAAGGAGAACTCAGGCAAGCAGCTTCTAGTATCCTTATCACGTATTGCTATCACCCGGCTGCGCACCTAGCAAAGACTTTAGTAAAACAAGGTGCCCCTATGTCGGAGGATGCTATCCGTTTGATGATTGAAATGTCGTGGAATGCAGTTAAAACATAATAAAAGGGCTCTAAGCCCTTTTTATAAAATTATAATTAATCGAACAATCGATTAAAAATATTCAGTATTATGTAGCAATGTGTTTTAAAAATGTAAATGTATCGAATAAATCCGAAATTATAAACTAATAATGACGGCAGGATTTGAATATGAAAACTCTGGGTTATCACAAGGGAAATGATAAATATAAAAAAGTGAAAGGAAGATTTACATGTCAAAAGTATGGTTTATCACAGGGAGTTCACGTGGTTTTGGCCGTAGCCTCGCGGAAGCGGTGTTAAAACATGGGGACATGGTGGTTGCTACTGCAAGGAATCCAGAACAGCTTGATGATCTTGTAGAACGCTACGGAGATAATGTTCGTACCATTGAACTAGATGTGACCAATTTGGAGCAAGCGAAAGCTGCTGTTGACTTTGCAATAAAAACGTTTGGTAGACTTGATGTAGTCGTTAACAATGCAGGGTATAGCAATATAGCATCTATTGAAGAGACCTCTTTTGAAGATTTCCGCACCCAGATTGAAACCAACCTATGGGGTGTGATTAACGTTACGAAAGCTGCTCTGCCTATTTTACACAAACAGAGAAGCGGTCACTTTATACAGTTTTCCTCTATTGGCGGCCGTTTCGGTTCACCAGGCTTGGCTCCTTATCAGACCGCCAAGTTTGCCGTTGAAGGCTTCTCTGAAGTTTTATCAAAAGAAGTAGCTCCAATCGGATTGAAGGTCACCTTAATTGAGCCCGGAGGATTTCGTACAGATTGGGGCGGATCGTCTATGAAAGTGGTGGAACCTGAGGAGGATTACAAAGAAACCGTAGGTAGTATGTTGACACATATCCGTCAAAATACGGGCAAAGAGAAAGGTGACCCAGATAAGGCTGCAATAGCGATTATTAGAATTGTTGATGAGGAAAATCCTCCGCTACGCCTTTTGCTCGGTTCTGATGCAGTAAACTTTGCCAATGCAACCGATCGGGCAAAGCTTGATGAAACAAAACGTTGGGAAAGTCTCAGTATTTCTGCCGATTTTGATGATGTTCAACATTAAAGGAGCAATCGATATAAAATGTTCAAACTTTTTTATAAAACTGAAGCTTAATTATGCTAGAAAAAAAGAATCTATTTTGATCATTTTTTCAAAATAGATTCTTTTTATTTACCCTAAAATACGGGTTTGTGAGGGCCTTAGAGGATGCTTTTCTATAGATAAAATCGGGAGGAATAGCTGCAACACAGTACACAGCATTCCTCCCGATCCTCCGTACTTATTAATTAGGATTTTTCATTACATTTTTGTTTTTAATTTATTGGTTAGAAATAATGCTGGGATAAATAATACAACAGTTAGAACAGTTGCAACGAAAAAGCCGGATTGATAAGCTGATGTCAGATTAGGTATGTTCGGAACAGCATGATTCATTTGATTAGCTACAACAGTTGCTAATAGTGCTGATCCAAATGCTCCGCCGATATTTTGAATAATACGAGTTGCTATGCTAGCTTGTGGTATTTGACTTTTAGACAGGCCGGTATAGGAATCTGTCATCACTGGAATAGTAATACCTCCTACACCAATTCCACGAATGAGCAAAACGATCGCAATCACCCAATAGTTTGTGCTTTGTGAAATCCACAAAAACGGTAGTGTCCCAATAAAAGTAATGACAATAGCGAATATAACAACAATCTTTGCCCCGATTTTGTCAATCATTTTTCCAATCAATGGTCTTGCGATAAACAGACCTAATCCCTGAGGTATTAGAGATAGACCTGCAAGAATGACTGTATCGTTTCGAATGTTTTGAAAAAATAGAGGTAAAAGTAACATAGGCCCATTAGTCCCAATCCCTGCTAAGAATAATGCACAAATAGATGCAGAGAAATTTTTGAACCTAAATAAATTTAAAGGCACAATAACCTTTTTAGAATGTGTAAATGCGTAAATGACATAAGCAATTAATAAAACAATCCCTAGACCTACAAATTCAATTGTTTTATTATTATCGAAACCAGAACCCGATACAGCTTTTGTAATCCCATATATAAAGCTACCTGAAAGTCCACCTAGCAATAATATGCCGATCCAATCAAGTTTTGCCTGTTTATTGGAAGGAGGATAACTTGGTAGCTTTTTGTAGATGAAATACAATGCAATCAATCCAATCGGAACATTCACAAAGAAAATCCATCGCCAAGAGAGAGAATCTACAAAGAATCCCCCGATTACTGGACCAAGTATAGGTCCAAGAATAATTGGCATCCCAACGATAGACATCAATTTCCCCATGTTTTTTTGTCCAGCAGCCTGAACTAATAGTGTTGTTAACAATGGAATAATTAGTCCAGCACTAAATCCTTGAAAAAGACGAAAAACAATAAGACTTTCGATATTCCATGAAATCCCTGCGAGAATAGAACTAATCAAAAAAAGAAATTGTGCAAAAATATAAATATACTTTCCATCAAAACGATTGATTAACCATCCGGAAAAAGGAACTGCTATTCCTGTTGCTAAGACATATCCAGTGATTACCCACTGAATAGTATCAAGTGATGTATGAAAGTCTTTTCCAAATGCGTTCACCGCTATATTCACCATAGTTGTATCTAGCATTGGGGCAATTGCACCGAGTACAAGAATGAGTGCAACATTTATTAGTTCTTTTGGCAATTTCTCTTTACCTTTTTCATTCATATTCAATAACCCCTCCCATAAAGTACATTTTGTATCTTAATTCATTTTTGAGTATACACTCAAAATAACTAAAGTACAATATGTATCTTAAAATATGATAAAATAATTATAGGAAAAGATTTGGAGGTATAGTCGTGGCGAATGAACGAAAACGGGGAGAAAAATTGGAAGTTGCAATCCTAGAGGCTGCGAATGAAATTATTCAAACTTCAGGATATGAGAAAATGACATTTCAAAACGTTGCAAAACTAGCAAAAACAAGTCGAACGGTCATCTATCGCCGTTATGAAACACCTATTCATTTATTACATGCACTGGTAAAGTACAAATCTAATCAAGCCATTGGAGGAAGACTGGTTGACCTATTTGAAGAAAAGGGTAGTTTACGTGCTGATCTAGTTGCTGCTATGGAGCTTTATCAACAGTTTTTTGAATCAGTAGGTTCAAAAGTTTTAAGTGCAGTGTTATTTGAATTACGTCAAAGCAATAAAGGCTTTCAACCGTGGATAAATCAAGCCCGAGAAGGTAACATTGAAATAATGAAGAAGGTACAAGATTTTGCAAAAAGACGTGGAGAAATTAAACATGAGTTTTCGAAAATACAGATGACTATGCCATTTGATGTATTGCGTGTAGAGAATGTTGCAAATGGTGGAAAGGTAACGAAAGAGTATATTATACAATTGGTAGATGAAGTGTTAATGCCAATTTATTTATACGGATGACCGGGGGACGGTTCTCTAGTTCGTTCATCTGTGTATTCTGAATATTTACGCTGGAGTTTTGGAAACTGCCCCCTGGTTTGAGAAGGTAAAAGATGAAGGTCAACCACTATATGTAGTAGTTTTAGGGGGGGAATTAGAAAAACCGGTCCGAAAATTACACTTTTTTGGACCGGTTTTTGGAGCGTTTTATTGATGACATTCGCTTTCATGCATTTTCTGTAAAGCCTGTTTTTTTGTCTCATCAACGAGTGGCAGCATCTTTTTCAGCTTTAACTTTTTCTCTTCCGTAAGGCTATTGAGGGAAGCTCGCATTTTTTCGATTAGCTCTGTTGCTAAATAATTACTTTCATTCATTCGGATCAACTCCATTATTTTTAATAATTGGTCTGTATCTATATTTTGGTTTAATGATATTAGTGTTTGTAGTTGTTCAAGTTCATTGCGCAGCTTTTCCTTTACCTTTATCTGTTCGTTTATGATTTCGAGTTTCGGATTATAATTAGGATTTACTATAAATTTATTTATTTCTTCTAATGAAAATCCCAATTGTTTTAGAGATAATATTTGCTGAAGTTTTGATGCATCATCCTTTGTGTAAAGCCTATGACCAACTTCGCTATATTCAGATGGCACTAATAGACCAATTTGGTGGTAATGGTGCAGTGTTCTTACTGTAATTCCACACTGGCTTGCAAGCTCACCAATTTTCCAAGAGGTTTTTGGCATCTTTTCACCTCGTTTCGTACGATTTGTTTGTCGACAAGTAAATTATAAAACCTGAC
Organism: Heyndrickxia sp. FW510-T9; assembly: GCF_058781025.1. Classification (NCBI taxonomy): domain Bacteria; kingdom Bacillati; phylum Bacillota; class Bacilli; order Caryophanales; family Bacillaceae; genus Heyndrickxia; species Heyndrickxia sp. FW510-T9. The sequence continues at coordinate 36,530 of NZ_JBYSWK010000028.1, forward strand.
GTTACGTCAGGTGCAATAGTTTTTTAAAAATATTTTATCATTTGTTTATCATTTTCCGACAGAAGATTCCCTCTTCAATAGAGAGATGGGTGTAGCGCAGGCGATAAGTGGGAGATGAATGTCGGTTGGCGGTAGCCAAAACTCTCTTCCATACAGCACAAATAGAATATATGTTCCCGTTGGAGAGAGGTGGAAAACAATGTTGGTCCAGCACCTAAACGGTATCTTTTGTCGTTTATTTGCTTTCTAGTAAACTAGCAGAATATATTTAAAGGAATAGCTCGCAGTTTTAATGTATGTGAGTTCATTCCTTTTAATATTTGAATAAGTACCTAGTTTTAGAACCTGATTGAATGACGACTCCGTCCATTTTACTCGGTAATATCCATAATATTAAAGTAATCATGAGGAAGGAAGTCACTAATTAGTACGGAGAAGAAACTATTTTAAAAAAATACTATGTGAAGAACTCTTTTTTGTATATATTTTATTTACATAACAAATCCTTTTCAGGGAAAAAATGAAAGCGGTAACAAACGCTTGGGAAAAGTGATGTATTTTTAATTGTTTATAAAAGCACATCCAAAATTTACTATATAAAAATATTAATAAAATCTTAAATAAAATTTTACATAGACTATATTAATAAACTATTAATTCATGATATTCTACATGAGGGTAAATAATGCCTAAATTAAAAATGATAGGATGGGAGAATTTGAAAGCGAGTAAATGGTTGAAAATATTATTTGTGCTATTGATAGGAATTCCGTTCCAAACGTTTATCCCTATACTTGGGAACAACGTAAAGGCAGAAACACAAACAGACCCGGCTCCGTTCATACTGCACAAAGGATCAGAATTAAAAGGGAAAGTATTATTTGACAATACCCATGGGGAAACAGCTGGTGCAGCAGATTGGGTTATTGATGGAGGTTTTTCAGATTTTGCTAATGCAATAGCAGATAATGGATATGACGTTCAAGAACTTAGAAAAACAACTCCAATTACCTACGATGATTTAAAAAATTATAATGTTTTCGTTTTAGGAGAATCGAATGTTCCTTTTAAGGCAACAGAACAACAAGCAATGCTTGATTATGTGAAAAATGGCGGTAGTATCTTTTTTATAGCAGATCATTATAACTCAGATCGTAATAAGAACCGCTGGGATGCAGGAGAGATATTTAACGGCTATCGACGTGGTGCATGGGATAACCCAACTAAAGGAATGAGCGCAGAAGAAGCAGCGTCATCAGCAATGCAAGGTGTAACTAGCTCAGACTGGTTAGCAGATAACTTTGGTGTACGTTTTCGTTATAATGCACTCGGTGATATTACAAGTGGAGAAACGGTTGTAAGTCCCGAACAATCCTTCGGTATTACAAAAGGTGTTACAACGGTTGAAATGCATGCAGGATCTACTATTGCAATTATGGATCCTACGATTGCAAAAGGATTAATATATTTACCAGAGAACCCACCTGCATGGGCTAATGCAGTTGATGATGGAGTTTACGATAATGGAGGTATCGCTGAAGGTGCTTTTGCGGCAATTTCTAAGGTGGGGAAAGGGAAGGCTGCATTTATTGGCGATTCATCTCCAGTAGAAGATTCAACTCCAAAATATTTACGTGAAGATAATGGTCAAAAGAAATCGACATTTGATGGTTTCTTGACAGAAGGACAAGATGCAACCTATTTGACAAATGTTGTATTATGGTTAGCTAAACAAGAAGATTATACCAAATTCAATGAAATTCCTAATTTAGAACTAAGTGAAAAAACTAAACTACATGACTATGAAATACCTGAAAACTCAACAGAACCGCAACCTGAACCTTGGGCTGCTCCAGACCCTGGCTATAAATGGTATGATTCTTCAACATTTAAACCTGGATCATTTGGTTCAACGCAACAAGCTGCAATAAATCCAACATATAAATTGGTTTACCAGGATAAACTTCCTAATAACGGAAAAGAGTTCAATATCCGTGTAGTAGTAGATAACTTGTTACCTAATTCGACATTATCTGGTCTTTCAGTAGGTTTATACTTAGCAGGAGGAACACAGGTAGGTCAGTTTGAAGGAGCAACGACCCCTGGCTATAGCAGTAATTTTAGTGTAACAGCGGATGCAACTGGACATGCAACTAAGGATTTAAAGGTCATTGTAAAGAATTCAGCAGCAGTAGAAGCTAGTTTACGACTAAAACAAGGTAGTAATAATGTTCTTACAAAGACTGTTGCTCTTGGTGATGTAGATCCTGTTGATCTTCCTAAAGATATAATACCAGTTCCAGATAAAGTTTCAATTGCTGCAGCAAGAAATGCAAAAGATGGAGATTTGGTAACGGTAGAAGGGGTTGTGACTACAAAGCCTGGTGCGTGGGGAGATGCAGGCTTCTATCTACAAGATGATTCTGCAGGTGTGTATGTATTTCAAAAAGATCCAAACTATAGTATCGGGGATAAAATAAAAATATCAGCAATAAAAACTACTTATAGTGGAGAAGTGGAATTAAGTGATATTGTTAGTATAGAAGATGAAGGAAAAGCTACTGTCCCAACTCCTTCTGTACAATCAACTGTTTCAGCTGATAATCAAGGGCAATTAATTTCTTTAGAAAATGTAACGGTTAGCAATGTTGGACAGCCTGATAAAAATGGTAACTTTGAATTCGATGTGTTTAAGGGAGAACAAGGAACGCATGTTCGTATCGATAGCCGCACAGGAATTGGATACAGTAACTGGATTGCAAAGTATCCAGAAGGAACCCAAGTGAATATTACTGGAATTTCATCGATTTTCAAAGATGCATTTCAACTTAAACCACGTTCAATGGATGATTTTAGTGAAGTGGTTCCAGGTAATGGAGGAAGCACCGATCCAGGTAATGGAGGAAGCACCGATCCAGGTAATGGAGGAAGCACCGATCCAGGCAATGGAGGAAACACCGATCCAGGCAATGGAGGAAGTACCGATCCAGATGGTACAACAATAATAACAGTAGATGATGAGCAGGTTTCTCAAGTTAAAGAAAATTCTTCATTGGATATCAAAATTGATAACCCAAAGGGAAATAAAACGATTGAGGTAAACCTTACCAAAAATCAAGTTTCAGAATTAATTAATAAGCATGCAAACATTGTTGTTGAAAATGATGATCTAGAATTAAAATTGCCAATGGATAATGTAAAGGCAGAACAACTTAAGCTTACAATCACAAAACGCACAGATTTAGTGGATCAAGAAATATTAGGAAATACTTATGACTTTACACTTACAAATAACGGTGAGGTAATTTCACACTTTGATTCACCTGTAACCTTGACATTCTCAGTTGATCCAACGAAAGTAACAGATCCGAGTAAAGTTTCAGTATATTATTATAATGAAAACAATGAATGGGAAATAATCGACAGTTCATATTCGAATGGGAATATCACAGCGATGACAAACCACTTTAGCACATATGCTGTCCGATTACTAGATACTAAAAGTACCGATCCAGGCAATGGAGGAAGTACCGATCCAGGCAATGGAGGAAGCACGAATCCAGGTAATGGAGGAAATACGAATCCAGCTAACGGAGGAAATACTAGCACAGTAAAAGGTGGAAGCGATAGCTCAAGTAATGGTGGAGAAAAGGTTAGTCCAAGTCACGGAGGAAAGACTGCGAGTAACAATCAACTTCCTAATACTGCAACGAACAATTACAATATGTTATTGTTTGGTTTCATTTTAGCAATTTCAGGAATTTCTTTACTTGTTGTTAGTTGGAGAAAGAAAAAATCTATAAATGCTTAAAAAAATGTCCCTCCTTTTATTAGTGGGAGGGATAATCTTTATAGGAATTAGCAGTTGGAATATTTATCGAAATAAAGTTATAGAAGTGGAATCACTCCACCGAGCACAACATATTCTACAGCACTCTAAAAAGATTCAAAGCAAGGATAACATTCGGTTTAACCCTAAAATCGGTCAGGCAATTGGGACGCTAAGTATACCAAGTATTAACATCGAGGTACCGATTATAGAGGGAGCTAATCCAAACGAGTTGGCAAAAGGTGTAGGTCATTATCAATCATCTGCCTTTCCAACCCAACATAATCAAATTGTACTATCAGGTCATCGAGATACGGTTTTTAGGAAATTTGCAAATTTAAAAATAGGTGACCTTTTTATCGTGAAATTGCCGTATGGAACGTTCATCTATAAAAGTTACAAAACGAAAATTGTAAAGGCAACAGATAAAACGATTATTCGTTCGACCTCACCAAATGAGGAACTCGTTATTACAACGTGTTATCCATTTCGTTATATTGGTGACGCTCCGGATCGGTATATCATTTTTGCAAAGCCCTATAAGAAGAAATAGCCTGCCTCGTTTTGCTTAATCAAAAAGTATCTTAATAATGCTGTTGAAAAAAGAGATGTTTAAATTAATCTATCTATAATAAAGAAAAACATTGGATTTTTTATTATAACCAAAACGAAAAGAACCCTTGCTAACAATTACAATAGCAAGGGTTCTATTTTTATATATGACTTCCAATGATTAATAATTTACATTGTATTTATTTCAGAACTGCAAAATAAAATGAAGTTCATTGAATTTATATTAAAAATTTGGATAAGTTAAAGCTCATTGTTCATTTTGTCAATTATTGATTGGAGCGGAAAGTAAGAGATTCCTGTGGAAAGTGGGGCAATCGAATATGCTAAAAAACCAGCATCTTGCCAAAGCGATTAGTGAAGCATCTTGGTCACAATTCAGAACCATGCTTGGGTACAAAGCAGAATGTTATGGCAAAGCAGTAGTTGCTGTGTCTAAAACCTTTGCCAGTTCTCAGAAATGTTCGTGATGTGGTTACCGAAACAAAGACGTTAAGAAACTTAACCTTCGTGAGTGGGATTGCTCTTTTTGTGGCACACATCATGATAGAGATAGTAATGCAGAACAAAATCTTAAAAATGAAGCTATAAGACTTCTAACCTTAGGGGACAACGGGGATAGCCTAATCCATTAGGAGCTGATAGGCTTCCGTACTTAGGAATCTCCCACTTCAAACAGCCATCAAGGGTGTTAAGTGGTGAGTAGTTCAATTCGATAGAAACATTGGCTTTAATCCAGCAAGCTTTTTATCTTCCATGAATCCAATGTTTCCAATTTTAAAATCAGTTGCTCAACTTGATCAGTCAATAGAAGTAGTGAAAGTGCCTAAGATCTTTCGGGCAAGGGAGATGAGTTGGGAACGCTCATTCTCAGTTAAACCTTCAACGATAGCATGGATTTGTTGTTCGATCTCATCACCAACTACTTGGATAATTTGACGCCCTTTGGATGTTACTCTTACATTAAATCCCCGTCGGTCATTTGGAGAGACTATGCGCTCGACAAGCCCGTGGCGTTCAGCACGATCAACGAGACCCGTAATACTGGATTTGTTGAGGTTAAGATGACGTGCGAGTTGTAACATGCTTGGTTCACGATCACGCAAAATTCCTAGTAATCGAATTTGAATAATTGAAAGATCATGTTTAGCTCCCATTTGACCTAGAATTTCATGAATTAAGAATGACAGTTGCACCAAGCCATCCACGAGTGTCAAATCATCTTGTATTTTAAAAGGGTCGCTGTTCAATTGATTCACTCCATATCTATCTAAATTTGAACGAATGACATTAATCCTCTCGTTCCACCTTTTTCTTTTGATATTGTATCACATTGGTCCTTGACTTAGTACGTAATACAAACTAAAATATAGTTTGTATCACGTACTAATTATATGCGCAACGGCGCTAATGGAGGTTTTTTATATGTATGCAGCAGTTGTACATTCTTTCGATGCAGCTCCAAAATATGATATTTTTGACACACCACAACCGTGTGGAGAAAATGAAAGACTTGTTGATGTTCTCGCTGCGGGACTGCATCCTATTGTTCGATCTAAGGCAAATGGTTCTCACTATACAAGTACAGATCAGTTACCGCTGATTCCTGGAATTGATGGCGTGGGTCGGCTTTCAGACGGGCAAATGGTTTATTTCGTCAATTTGGATACTGCATATGGGACAATGGCTGAGAAGTCAGTTATCGACCTACGACGAAGCGTACCTGTACCGAAAGAGGCTGATGCGGTTCTAATTGCGGCTGCGATGAACCCAGCGATGTCGTCATGGGTTGCTCTCCGCCGTCGAATCAATTTCCAACCAGGGCAAAAGGTTCTTGTACTGGGGGCAACAGGAAGTTCAGGACAGATGGCTGTCCAAATTGCAAAACTACTCGGTGCGAGTCAAGTCATCGGCGCTGGACGTGATCAGGAACGCCTTAATATGCTTCCTACGTTAGGTGCTGACGATATCATCTCGCTTAAGGGTGATCCAGAGGAGGCTGCCAATCGTCTAGGAGAGGTGGCATCTGAAGTGGATGTCGTGATTGACTATTTATGGGGGAAACCAACTGAACATGCGATGGTCTCATTATTGACAAGAAGATCGGATCGAAGTCGCGCTCTATCTTGGATCCAAATTGGTTCAGTAGCAGGTTCTACAGCTGAGATACCTTCTGCCGCTCTCCGATCCACTAACCTGCAATTAATTGGCAGCGGCATCGGTTCGGTTTCAGCGGCTGATTATATAGGTGAATTACCGGCGCTTATTGAGGCTATTGTAGCTGGCAAACTAAAGGTGAACGCTGTACCATGCCCACTTTCCAAAGTTGAGGAAGCTTGGCAAGCGCCTGCTGATTCTAGCCAGCGTATTGTGTTTGTCCCTACAATTTGATGAAATAAATGAGAATTTAAAACGCTCATTACTAATTTTAATGCAAAGTCTCGGCAATAATATATGGAAATCTTAACACCAAAAAGTTTTTCTGGTGAACATGATAAAGTACCTAATCATTTCCTTCATTATTTACAGGTCGTATAATCATGTGTTCAGAATTAAAGCTTGCCAAAGGAGAAAAAGCCAAAGATACAGCGCTATCTTTGGCTTTTTCGAAAAGGGATAATTAATTTATTTTCGATTTAAGGAATTTCTAAATTCAATTACCTGCTAAATGTTTTTCACGTATTTATAAAATTCATGTTTTAATTTTTGCAATGTTAGCTCATATAACTGACGATCATCAGATGATTTATAAAATTCCACATTTAGTAACCGACGAATAATTAGCTGTTTTTCATTATCCATCACTTTGTCTGAAATATCGTTCATCTTTATCGCTCCTTCAGATATGTGAATTTGAACAACTGATAATTGTTAATATTGAATCATGACTTCGTTATTTAAATAGTTCTCCAATTTCACCTTAAGTTCATTAGATGCTTTTAATTCTTTTATATGATTTATAAATAGCTTTTCGTCTCTTATTTCAAGAGCCTTATCTATTTGAAATTGCAAATAATTTAATTTCAAATCTAAGTCAAAGTCCGTTACGAGTCTTCCTTGGCAAAAATATTGGTCCAAATCTTCAAGGGCTATATAGAAATGCCCTTGGTTATTGATTATAGCTAGAACATACCATCCGTTATTAAAAGGGAAGCTTTGTTCATTAGTGACTTCGATGATATCCATTTTATTAATAGTTAAGGTAGTTAAGTGTATATTACCAGGACAAAAACAGTCAATTTGATGTGTAAACGTTTCTTGTGCGATGAAATACTGAATCATGCCTTTACCTCCCCGTAAAAAAGCGAAATGCAATGTTATTGAGATTCTACTAGAATTATCTTATTGTTCTCTAAACTTATTTCCCCTTAATAAAATGGATTTAAACGCTAGATCTCATGGATTTCTACAATGTCCAGGCCACAGCAAGGGCATGTAGTTTGATAATAGTCATCATCATTTTCTACAAGAATCTTTTCATTGATGTACCCACACCAGTCACATATCTCGATCATCGTTATTTCCATTATTGTACCACCTACTTTTTTTCGGTATGTAAACAAATCTCAGATAAAACTTCAGAAGGAGATAGAAATTAATTGATAATGATTATCATTATCGACTATTATAAATATAAATCAAAATGATTGTCAATTGGGAGGTATGAGGATGAACGCTTTTATCGGATTTGTAAGCATGTCTGGTAATACAGAAGATATCGCAAACACCCTTAAAGAAGGTCTCCTTTCGACAGGGTGTGAAGTAGAAATGGGATATCTTGATGAAATAGAAGGAAATAACATTTTAGATTATGACTGTATTTTCATAGGGACATACACATGGGGGGATGGAGATCTCCCTTATGAAGCGGAGGATTTTTTTGCAGAATTGGATAGTTTAGATTTAACGGAGAAATATGTGGCATGTTTTGGTTCGGGTGATTATGCTTACCCTAATTTTTGCGGAGCAGTAGATATATTTGCCGAAAAATTAGAGGAGAGAGGCTGTCATGTATTTGTACAAAAGTTGAAAGTGGAATTTACTCCTGAAACAGATGAACAAGTGATGGAGTGTCAGCAATTTGCCCAATCCGCTTTTGAATGGATGTTAGAAACGAAGGAAGCTGAGCTTATTTAGCGATGGCTTAGCTACAACATTAATAGGTGATAAACTGGACCAAAGTCAAATTATCACAACTTAAAGGAGGACGGCTTAATGATCGAATCTCAACAAACTACTAATAAAGTATATGAATCATCCATTCTTCTACACACACGCTTCAGACTGATAGAAGCTGTTGTGATGAAAGAGCACTTCAATGGTAATAAGTTGTTATACAGTGAAAGTCCGGCATATATTCTGATTACTTCAGCCAGCCGACATGGACATATTGTGATAGACGGTATTTTGAACAACTTGTCACCAGAGAGGATATATATAATTCATCCTGGGCAGCGGGTCGAGCTCACGTATCCCACAGCTAAAGAGCAAACATTGTATTTGCTCTATTTTGATTTTTCAATGTCGGAAGAAACAGATTCTCAACCAGATTTTTCCAGGATTGAATGGGAGATGAACACCACTCTTTCCTCAGAGCGGTTGCTACCACTTTGCCGGAAAATAACCGATCACTGGTACACCGACGATGCCGCAGACCGATTTGCCAGTGAAGCTGGATTTCAGGATCTGCTTCATTTGTTATTCAAAAAACAAAGGAAAAATGAGAATACTCTTGATCAGGTACGCCAATTTATGGAGCTTCATTATCCAGAAGCTCTTACAGTCGACAATCTAGTGAGAATGGCGGGAATGAGCCGCTATTACTTCATGAGAACTTTTAAGGAAAGATTTGGGCAAAGCGCAATGGAATATCTCAAGGAGGTCCGAATGAACCGGGCGAAACAATACTTGGAGGAAGGACGTACGCTATACGAGATTGCGGAGAAAGTCGGTTATAAAGATTCACAATATTTCAGCAGCCAGTTTAAAAAATATACTGGAATTTCTCCGAGTATTTATATTGCGAACCGAAACGACAAAATTGCCGCATATAGTTGGCCTAATATTGGTCATTTGCTGACATTGCAAATTATCCCATATGCAGCTCCAATTGATCAATTATGGACGGATGAATATAGAAAAAAATATCGTTTCGATATCAAAGTTCCTTTAAGTCATGACTATGATTTTAACCGAGAGGCATTATGGCGTGCGAAGCCGGACAAGATTGTTGCTTTGGAAGAGATGATACCAGAAGAGGAGAAAGAGAAGCTTCGCCAGATTGCTCCAGTATTGTTCTTATCTTGGCATAAGGACAACTGGAGGAGGCATTTGCAAATGACCGCAAAGTTCCTCGATCGGGAAGAGGAAGGGGAAAAATGGCTGGCCCGTTACGAAGAAAAAGTAGCAGCAGTACGCAAGTGTGTTCCTTTTGCAGTTAAACAAGGCACATTGCTTATTCTGAATTTTTGCCCCGAAGGAATTAGAGTGTGGGGAAGAAGGGCAGGAACCGTTCTTTATGACGATTTGCAGGTTGCATACGCCAAAGGCGTTGAACAGATCGAATATACCAAATTCTTAGAAGTGGAGCAATTAGAACAGTTTGATGCGGACGTTCTGCTCGTTCATGTGATGAAGGACCTTCAATCCCAGAAGTTATGGATGCAAGTTCAAAAATCCAGAGCTTGGACAAATCTTAAGTCTATCCGTAACCACAATGTCTATCAAACATCAAGTCCGGCATGGATCGCTGAACCAATTATGGAGTACACGGCTTACCGGCATGAACAATTGTTGCACGAATTGCAACAATTATTTAGTGCCTTTTAAAATGAAAAACTCAGCATCTTTTCGTATTCCTTCGCTTGCATGCCTAATATATAATTTTTAACAATGATAATCATTATCAATAATCCTGCGACTCATATAGGAAGGAGCGTATCTTTGTGCTACGGACATTCTTTTCTTACTATAAACCGTATAAGACTTTATTCTTGATTGATTTTTGTTGTGCTGTTATATCAGGGCTATTGGAATTATTCTTCCCGCTTGTGGTCAACAAGTTTGTAGATAAACTTCTTCCGAGCGGGAATTGGCTGCTCATTTTTTGGGCCTGCTTAGGGCTACTTGCGATATATGCTATCAATAGCCTACTGCAATATATCGTCACTTATTGGGGGCATCAGTTGGGCATTAACATTGAAACGGATATGAGAAGCAAGCTATTTAATCACGTACAAAAGTTGTCTTTCCGTTTCTTTGACAATAACAAAACTGGGAAATTGATGGCTCGTATGACCAGTAATTTGATGGACATCGGGGAGCTTGCCCATCACGGCCCAGAGGATTTTTTTATCGCTGTAATGACTCTTGTCGGTGCTTTTGTTCTAATGTTGTTGATCAATTGGAAACTGGCGTTGCTTGCGGTCGTTATTATACCAGGGCTCATTTACCTGTCTCTTTATTTCAACCGGAAGATGACCTCCGCTTTTGTGCGGATGTTCAAGGATATCGGTGAATTTAATGCTAGAGTGGAGGATAGTATCGGCGGCATTCGTGTCGTTCAAGCTTTTACAAACGAAAAATACGAATCGGAGCGTTTTACCAAAAATAATGAACAGTACCGGCAGACTAAGTTCATTTCCTATAAAATCCAAGCTCAAAACTTGTCCACTAGCTACTTTCTTATGCGGCTAGTCATTTTATTCGTGCTCGTTTGCGGTACTTGGTTTGTAGTAAAAGGGGGAATGACGAGCGGAGAGTTCGTTGGATTCTTGCTTTTATCCAATGTGTTCTTAGGTCCTATTAACAAAATCAATTCCGTGATCGAAAGTTATCCCAAAGGAATGGCCGGCTTCAAAAGCTATCTGGAACTGCTCGAGATTGAACCGGATATCGAGGATTGCCCGAACCCCATTGAAGTGGGTCCCCTACGCGGTGAGATCCAATTCAGCAAAGTAACGTTCGGCTATGAAAATGAAGACAAGGTATTGAAAAACATCGATTTGAAGATTCAAGCGGGAGAAACCGTCGCATTCGTCGGCCCTTCTGGAGCTGGTAAAACAACCTTATGCAGCATGCTCCCACGTTATTATGAAGCGGATTCCGGAACGATTACAGTCGACAGTATCGATATTACTCGAATGAAATTAGATTCCCTGCGTGGGCAGATCGGCGTTGTGCAGCAGGACGTCTTCCTATTCTCAGGCACTATCCGTGAAAATATCGCTTACGGCAATTTGAATGCATCGGATGCAGAAATATGGGAAGCCGTTCGGCAGGCGCAGTTGGAAAAATTTATCCGTTCTCAACCTGATGGAATCGAGACGATCATTGGAGAACGCGGGGTGAAACTATCAGGAGGACAGAAGCAGCGGATCGCAATTGCCAGGATGTTTCTTAAAAATCCACCGATACTCATATTGGATGAAGCTACTTCTGCACTCGATACCGAGACGGAAAAAGCGATACAGCAATCACTAGCTGAATTATCAGCTGGACGAACAACACTGGTGATTGCGCACCGGCTTACGACGATTAAGAATGCGGATAAGATCGTGGTCGTGACGGAACACGGCATCACCGAACAAGGAAAGCATCAAGAATTGATAGCAGCTGGAGGGGTATATAATACGCTTCATGAGGCACAGTTTGGTTCATCATAGTAGATTCAAAAATTCGATAAAAAAGACACCTTCAAGTTTGAAAATGAGTATGAAAATACTTTTTAAAAAACTTGAAGTTTTTTTATTTGGTATTCCTAATCGGGATATTACTTTGTGCTATATATTACGATAAAAAAAGCATTATTTCACATTCTTATCAAGGTAATCATGATATATAATATTTTCATCGATAATGATAATCGTTTTCAATTAAAGGAGGTAACCATGAAAGTATATAAATTAGCTGATTTGCGGGGATTATTACTAATTGTATTAATATTTTCTGTATTGTTAGGTGCTTGTGGAAATAATGCCAACTCAAATATAAGCAGTACTCAGAAGTCTCCACAATCAAAAGAGCCTCAGACATCAACTGTAAAGCATTTTTTTGGAGAAACTAAAATTCCACGACACCCAAAACGTGTTGCTGTTTTTGGATTAGAGGATATCGCACTATCACTTGGTATTCCAATGGTGTATGCGTATGATTTTAAAGGATATTATTTGGATGATCGATTGAAAAAATTAAATATTTCATTGTCCAATAGTGCAGACTTCAAACCCAATCTAGAAGCAATCCTGGCAGCAAGTCCGGATCTTATATTGGTCCAGGCATACTCCGTTGATAAGAAAGGATATGACGAACTCAGCAAAATTGCCCCAACGGTCGCATTTGAACCAGATGCTTGGAAAGCAACCATTAAGGAGCTAGGAAAAGTCTTAGGAATAGAAAGCAAGGCAGAAGATGTAATTCAAGCACGTGATAAAAAGGCTAAGGAAGCGAAGGAAAAGATAATAAATGCAGTTGGTCCAGATAAAACCATGATTTTCATGCGTCCGTCAGATAAAGACCTGCAGGTGTTTTTCCCTAGTTTCAATTTTGCCTACCACGATTTAGGATTAAAGCCGGATAAGAGTATTGCGAAATTTCAAAAGGAGTCTTCTGACGATTGGGGAATCAATACATCCTTGGAAATGCTACCAAGCATTACTGCTGACTATGTGTTTACCATTTACGGTGGTTCTATTTCGACTGAAGAGGATTACCAAAAAGCAGAGGCTGCTGCGCCAGAAGTCGAGAAGCTTCAGGTTTGGAAAGCAATGCCTGCGGTAAAGCAAAATCACGTATTCAAAGTATCTGCTAGACATTGGATGTCTTCTGGTCCAATTGCGGAATCCATGGAAATGGATGATGTGGTCAAGGCAGTAACTGGAGAGTAGTTGGTGAAATTTTTTAATGATGTAGGAAGAGCATGTTTCAAAAAGAGAGACATGTTCTTTCTATTTTTAAACGTTTCAGTGTTTGTATAATGGTCATATTTCTCAATTATAGATGTTGAAGGGAACGGTCCATTGTTTTCCTAAAAGCAATAAATTTCACCAAAGTAGATGTATTTAAAATAATAGTCATTTCATTTATAATTAAAAATACAAATGATAATGATAATCATATTCATTATCAGAAACGAAATACTGTAAAATTTCCATCAATACAAAATATAAAGGTGAATAAAAAATGGGAATGAATGCAATTAAATTAGAAGAAATGGAGATAGAGGAAGTTCAGATTCGTTCACGTCCATTAGCTGCCTTTTTGATTCTGACAGGTGGATTAGCGGTCTTAATCCTTAGTATTGCTCTTGCTATTTCTTTTGGTGCAGCAGATATTAAATTATCGTCTGTTTGGAATGCTGTTTTCCATTTTAATCCGAATCTAAATAGTCATCAGATCATCCGAGAACTGCGTCTTCCGAGGGTACTAGGTGCCGTAATAGTGGGTGCTAGCTTTGCAGTTGCTGGCGCTATTATGCAGGGAATGACTCGAAATCCACTTGCAGATTCAGGATTACTCGGTTTGAATTCGGGAGGTGTATTTGCGTTAGCGCTTTGTTTTGCTTTTTTCCCAGGATTGCCATATTTGTACTTAATTATGTTTTCCTTTCTTGGTGCAGCAGGTAGCGCAGGACTTGTGTTTGGTATTGGCTCCTTAGCAAAAGGTGGGTTAACGCCTTTGCGTCTTGTGCTAGCAGGCGCGGCAGTTAGTGCTTTGTTCAGTGCTTTAAGTGAAGGTATCGCTTTATACTTTCGTATTGGGCAGGATCTGGCTTTTTGGTATGCAGGTGGAGTTGCCGGGACGAAGTGGGGAGAGTTGAAAATTATACTTCCATGGTGCATGGTCTCGATAGTTGCAGCCATTTTTCTTTCCAAATCGATTACATTACTAAGTCTTGGTGAGGAAATCGCGTCCGGTTTAGGACAAAAAACAAAAGTAGTTAAGCTTGTAGGAACCATTATTGTACTAATTTTAGCGGGATCGTCTGTTTCTGTTGCTGGTGCCGTTGGATTTGTTGGACTGATTGTTCCACATATTACGAGATATTTAGTCGGAGTAGATTACCGGCATATTATCCCTTGTTCAGCTGTATTAGGGGGTATATTAGTTTTATGGGCGGATTTTGCTGCAAGAATGATTAGTCCGCCGTATGAAGTACCAATCGGTGCTCTCATTGCATTACTCGGTGTACCTTCCTTCCTCTATCTTGCTCGGAAAGAAAGGAGAGGATTATAAATGGAAATAGTTGAATTATCACCTGCTGAAACGAAGAGAAAAAAAAGAAGTATCGTGACCATGACTTTTTTTGCAGTTTTAATTGTTGTCGTTTTCATTATCAGTATGAATACAGGATTTATTCATTTAACACCGATTGAATTAATCAAAACACTATTCGGACAGGGTACAGATAGGCAACAATTAATTTTATTTGATTTCAGACTACCACGTATTGTTATTTCGATTCTGGTTGGAGCCGCGCTTGCAGTTTCTGGATGTATTATGCAAGGACTTTCTAGAAATGCATTAGCAGATCCTGGGATACTAGGGATTAATGCTGGAGCGGGGTTAGTCATCATGCTGTATGTTGCTTTTTCTCCTATGACAACGGTTGGCTCAGTTATGTTGCTGCCACTGTTAGCTTGGATTGGTTCGGGATTAACTGCTGCGTTAATATATGTTCTTTCGCTAAAAAGAGGGGAAGGTCTATCCCCTACCCGGCTAATTATGACAGGAATTGCGGTTGCCGCTGGGATTAGTGCACTTACCATCGTGTTGACCTTGCGTCTTACTCCAGATCAGTATCAATTTGTGGCAACATGGATGGCAGGAAGTATTTGGGGATCCAACTGGAGTTTTGTTACCGCATTACTTCCGTTTATCATTATTTTATTGCCAATTGTATGCTATAAGGCCCGTGTTTTAAATATATTAAATTTAGGTGATCAGATTGCTCTTGGTTTAGGATCCTCTATCGAAAGGGAGAGATTGCTTCTTCTTGCCGCAGCTGTTGGATTGGCAGGGTCCGCCGTCTCTGTTAGCGGAGGAATCGGATTTGTCGGATTGATTGCCCCACATCTTGTTCGTCGGTTAATTGGACCGAAACATCAATATTTGCTTCCGGGGTCTGCGTTGGCTGGGGCTCTGCTCGTTCTATTATCTGATACAATTGGCCGGATTATTTTACAGCCATCAGAGGTACCAGCAGGGATTGTAGTTGCAGTGATAGGGGCACCTTATTTTTTATACCTGCTCGCTCGTTCGAAAGCTTAATCTATCTTTAATCTGTTTATTTCAAACGGTATTTCCTCGCTTCACATGATTAAAGATAGATACGTAGGAGGAATGGAAAAATGACTAATCGTTTATTAACAAAAGATCTAACCATTGGCTATGGAGAGAACATTATTGTAGATAAATTAAATTTAACGGTACCAAATGGGAAAATTACGGCCTTAGTAGGTGCGAATGGGTCAGGAAAGTCCACCATTTTGAAAACAATGGCGCGAATTATGAAGCCAATGGATGGTGGTGTCATGCTTGACGGGGAATTGATTCATACTAAGTCAACCAAAGAAGTAGCGAAGGAGTTGGCTATCTTACCACAGAATCCAACGGCACCAGATGGTTTAACCGTGTATGAGCTAGTAGGGTACGGGCGCTATCCACATCAGAAAGGACTAGGCACAATGACAAAGGAAGATCGTAAAATTATTCATTGGGCCATTAAAGTAACGGGGATGGGAGATTTCTATGATCGTGCTGTAGATCAATTGTCAGGCGGGCAGCGCCAGCGGGCATGGATTGCGATGGCACTTGCACAGCAAACAAGTATCTTATTTCTGGATGAACCAACAACTTTTCTAGATATGGCTCACCAGCTTGAAGTACTGAAGCTGTTGAAAAGGCTAAATGAAGAGGAAAATCGAACAATTATTATGGTGGTTCATGATTTAAATCACGCCACAAGATTTGCTCATCATATCGTAGCCATTAAATCTGGAACCGTGGTGAGTGCAGGTACACCGAAGGAGGTAGTGACTCCAGAGGTACTACGTGAGGTATTTTCGATTGAAGCAGATATTATTACAGATCCACGTACAGGTGGTACACTATGCGTTCCATATGAGCTGGTGGATGAGGTAGAAAATCATGCAAACTCAAAGGTACGGGAACGAGTAGCCGCCTATTCATAAGGATCTTTATAAGTTTTGCTAGGTTCTTGAATGATGATGAAAAGAAATTGATAGCTTCACTTTTTTAGTGAAAATTGCTCCAAATATCTAACCTTGGGAAGGGTTAAGGAAATTGCAAAATTTAATTTTGTGAAAAATTTGTTTAACGTCTAGCTTTTGCGCCTTGTGCAGCTGCTCTGCTTTGGCACTTTGTTAATTCGAGTAATTCCCTATGCGGACAGAAGATCCTTTATTTGTGACAAAAGGTGGATTTTCAAGAGCTAATCGGACCCAGGTTCCGCTATTAAGGCAAACGAGGTACATTTTTGGATGATTTTGCCCAATAGCAGAATGAGAGTCCGCAAACAGGGAGAAAACAAAGGTTTTCAAGAGAATAGAGGAACGTGTGTCCGATAACGCGAGCTGAAAAGGTAAAGCAGTTTGTCAAAAATGTAGGAGTTTTGTGCTTTCCATATCAAATTGGATAAAAAATGTAACAAAGCACCGATTTGTTTAAAATAGATTAACTATTGTCCATTTTCCTTAAAAAGAAGGTGTATTACAGTTATTTTATTGATAATGATTATAAATTGAAAAGTGAGGTTCCATGATGATTAAGATAAAAAGTAAAACGGGGATATTTAGCCTTGTTATTGTAATGCTTATATTGATGTTGGCAGCTTGTCAGTCAAATAAAGAAGAATCAAGCAACACACAGAATGGGAAGCATGAAAGTTCAGAGGCGAAGACTCGTACATATAAGGATGATACAGGTAAAGAGATTACCTTGCCAACACAACCCAAGCACATAGCCGCCATACAATATATTGGCGATCTATTAGCACTTGGTGTGAAGCCAGAAGCAACGACAAAATATTGGTTGGATACCTATCCAAATGAATTAGCAGGTACTCAGGACATTGGCGATAGGCCGGTTAATGTAGAAAAGCTACTTTCATTGCAGCCGGATCTTATTATTACAGATGATTTAGGTGACAAGCCCGAATTGGAACAGTTAACGAAGATTGCACCAACTGTTTCATTAAAATTTTGGTTAAATGAGCCATTTGCCCATTTGAACTCTCTAGCTGATGTACTTGGTAGACAGAAAGAGGCAAAGACATGGATGGAGAATTATAATAAATCTGCAAAAACAGCGAAGGAGCAGCTTAAGCCTTATATTCAGGGAAACAAAACAGCGCTACTTCTTATTGCTTCCGGCAAAGATTTAGGGGTGTCAGGAGTTCGTAATGGAGGTTATACACTTTATAAACAGCTTGGTTTTATGCCTCCACAAAAATTGCAAAAGCTTATAGATAAAGATGAAAATTTTGGATTTGAACAGGTTTCTTTGGAATCACTAGCTGATTTTTCTGCTGATTATATCTTTATTGAATTGGATGATGATAGCAAGTTGACGAAGGAAACGGCTAACCAGCTTCAATCTAGCAACATTTGGAGAAACCTACCTGCAGTAAAAAATCATCAGGTTTACAAGGTAAGTAATTTTTGGGGACTAGGGGATGCGACCTCAATGAAAAAGCAATTAGATGAAGCAGTTCAGAATATAACAGCCAAATAAAGTTGGTTACAATTGAAAATATAAAAAAACATATAAGTATACTTGTCTAGATACACTAAAATCTATTAAAATAAAAAACCATCATTTTGATTAAAATTTTTTCAAATTAACGGTATTCCTTTGTTGTTATATATGGATTGAATACGTTTTTTTATCAATCTATATTTTTTAAAGCTACACGAGACGTAAGAAAAGGCATGGAGTGTTTACGATATAACACGTATCCATGCCTATTTTAAAATTTTCATCCTATAAAAAATTCATTTCTACTTCTGTCCACTCATTTTCTATTGACCTCTCAATATAATCAATTAGCTCCTCTTTTATCTTATTTATGTTGCCTAACATAAATTTCGATGTCAATTATGTATTCCCCATACGTTTTAATTTTTTCAGAAGATTTTAGAATTGGATGTTTAGTGGTTGATATATTTACTGCAATATATTTACAAATGGATAGGAGTAGATACTGGTAGATATCGAATTATTTCCTTATACTCTACTTACTTTTTATAGAAAAAATTAATGGTGGATAGTACTGCTATTATCCCTAAAGAGTGGAGGATGCTGGAATATAACCAGAGTTCTATGTTGTTTCATAATTTTAGAAATTCACCTGACAATCTGGCATAATAGCGGTAATATAGACAAGGAAAAAAATCTTCAAATGAGGATGAGGTATAAATATGAAAACAATTGCTGTTTATTGTGGTTCTAGTGAAGGTGTGGATCCCATTTATGTTCAGGAAGTAAAGAAACTCGGCCGGCTTTTAGTTGAAAACGGATTGGACCTTGTTTATGGTGGAGCAACAGTCGGATGCATGGGTGCAGTTGCCGATGCTGTTATGGATGCTGGTGGAAAAGTGATTGGTGTCATACCGGAAAAACTACGGAACGTTGAAATTGCACATCAGAATTTATCAGAACTCCATGTAGTGAAGACAATGCATGAAAGAAAGGCATTGATGGCCGAGTATGCCGATGGCTTTCTAGCGCTTCCAGGAGGAACAGGTACTCTGGAAGAATGGTTTGAAGTGTTCACATGGGCACAGCTCGGCTATCACGATAAGCCGTGTGCATTGCTTAATATCAATGATTACTATTCTCCAATTATGACATTATTTGATCATATGATCGAACAAGGATTTGTCAAAAAAGATTATAAGGACCTGATTGTAATAGATAACAATTCAGAGATTCTTCTAGAAAAATTATTGAATTATCAAGGGAAATATATTCATAAATGGTAATGAAGAAACAAGGGGACGGTTCTTGCGTTTCTGAAA
>NZ_JBYSWK010000029.1:0-55418 GCF_058781025.1 Heyndrickxia sp. FW510-T9
ACATAGGGTGGAGTAGTAATTACATATTAGTTTTTTATATTTCCTACAACGCCCCCGACATAATATATATTATAGGAAGCAATGGAAATAAATCAATTTCTGTCTCATATCCAAAGAATACTTTAAATAATGAGACAGAAAAAAATTTTTGTTTTATTTTTTAGTCTTCAGTAAATTATAACTTCCATTCAAATACGAAAGTTATTTCTGGTAAACTCTTCAATGGTTAAGATAGTTTCTTTGAATGCAAGCCGATCAGCTAATTGAGTAATCCCGGGTGCTTCTACATTTGCTTGTTTTAAGAGCTCTTTTTGTGAAAAGACATATCTTGTCTCACCATCAAGTAGTACCTTCCCTTTGTTAAAAACAATAGTTCTTTCAAAATTCTCTGCAACAAAATCCATATCATGGATAATGGTCATAACTAGCTTATTTTTTTGCTTTAAGGCTTGAATAATTTCACTGATTTTTTTCTTCCCAGCATAGTCTTGTGCAATCGTAGGTTCATCCAATATCACAATTTCCGTATCCATTGCTATGACTGACGCAATGCATAATAGTTTTTTTTCTGATAAACTTAAATCATGAGGATTAAAACTAAGTTTCTCCTCCAATTCAACCATTTTTAGAGCTTCAACAGCCTTCTCTCGCGCCAAATCTTTATTCATTTTAATCATAATTGGGCCAAACATCACTTCATCTAAAACCGTTCGTTTAAAGATTTGATCATTTGGATTTTGAAAAACAAGTCCAATAGTTTTGGCAAGTATGGCTGCTGAAGATTGTTGTACATTTTGATTTTGAATTAAAATTTCTCCTTCGAACGGTTTTAACAATCCCTTTAATAGTTTCACAAAGGTAGTTTTTCCAGCACCATTTTGACCTATAATCGCAGTCGAGCGCAAATCAAATTCTAAATTGATATCGGAAAGGACCTGTGAATCTTCTTTATAAGAAAAAGACAAATTTGAAACTTTAATCATATTCCTCTCCCCTTTAATTCTTTCACTGCATCCTCCAAAGTCACCGGATAAACATCGGTGTCCGCGGATTTTACATTTAGCGCTTTGGATACTCTCGTATATATAGGAGGATTAACTCCGAATTTTTCCAAATCTTCTCGTGAAAAAATCTTTTCGGGGGTATCAAAATCAATCAACTTCCCATCATGAAGCAGTAAAACTCTGTCACAATATTGCGCTACCTTTTCCATTTTATGCTCCGCCATGATAACGGTAATTCCTTGCTCACTTAAGCTTTGGATGGCACGAAAAACTTCTTCGGAGCCTGCAGGATCTAGCTGGGAAGTTGGTTCATCAAGCACAATAACCTCGGGCTTCATCGCGATAATGCTCGCAATCGCCATTCGCTGCATTTGTCCACCTGACAAATCAAATGGATTTTGATATTTTACCTTTTCAATCTTTAATAGTTTAAGGACATCATCAATTCGCTCCACCATTTCATTTCGAGGAATCCCTATATTCTCAAGTCCGAAAGCAATTTCTTCAAATACGGACAGCTTAGAGCCTGTTATTTGAGTAAATGGATTTTGAAATACCATTCCTACCTTTAATGAGATATCAGCAATCTCGTTGTTTTTTACTTCTAAATCACCGACAAAAACTTTCCCTCCGTATGCCCCTTTATAAAAATGAGGAACCAAGCCTACAATGGCTTGGCATAGCGTTGACTTTCCCGCAGAGTTCCTCCCGATAATTCCAATTAATTCTCCTTCTTCAATATGAAAGGAGATATCATTTAAAGCAAGTGACTCTGATAGTGGATATTTATATTTTAGCCCTTCTACGATAATCTTTTTCACTCCACTACCCTCCAAACTACAGCAACAACTAAAAGCAAAACAAGTAATGCCTGTAAGATTTTACTGTGTGTATAGGTTTTTTCTTTACTTATATATGTTTTAATGGATTTGGAATTAAACCCTCTTACTTCTAAAGCCATTGCTCGTTCCTTCGTATTAATTAGTGATCCCAATACCACTGGACCTAATAAAGGCAGAAATGCTTTGATCCTAATGAGAAGACTCCCTTCTGTTTCCATACCTCTCGATCTTTGTGCATCTGTAATTGTATTCATGGTTGATAGCATCTCAGGGATGATTTGAAAAACCGATACAATTACGTATCCAATTCGGGGCGACAGGCCTTTTCGGACTAAGGATTCTACAAGATCAGAAGGCTTCGTAGTCAGAACAAGAATCATAAAGGAACTAACAATACTGATAACACGAAGCGCAATCTTTAGTGCGTATAGCAATCCCTCTTTATACATCTTTAAAGCACCTATGTGGAATAGGACTGTTTCATTTTCCGGTTTGAAGAGCCCTTGAATAATGACAACTGTTATGAGAATAACAAAGATAAAACTATAAACTGGCAGTGTTTTTCGTATGACCTTTGCCATGAATAATAGTAATATGCTAATAACCACACATAAAATAGAAAGAGTGAACGATGGCAGGATAATTGGAATTACTATCGCAATGACTATATATAAAAGCTTTGTAAGAGGATCGACATCATGTATGATAGAATCCCGTTCTGAAAAGAGGCTGATAGTTTTCAAGATGTCTCACCATCCTTTTAATAAATACTGTTTTCGTATTGATTGATAGAATCCAAGAGCCGATTAAATTAATCTAAATTCTCAACCTTATTGTTGCTATTGTATAAATGGACTAGGTTGCGCGGTAAACCTCTAAATATGGCATAACTTACAAGTACCACAACTAATTTATCTGGTACATCGACAACAATCTCATCTAGAAAGGATGCAAGCCAAGTAGAATGTGTGTTATGTAACACGAATGCAAATAAAGCATCTCCCCAAATGTTTCCTGTTTGTCCACCCCAAAATCCGATATTTAACGGTGTAGAAACAATAGTTGCTACCAGTCCGATAATCAGACCCGCAATAATCGCCTTACCCCAGCTGGAAATATAGCCTTTATAAAACAATATCCCTGCTACTAAACCAATTGCTAGACTTGTAATTCCGTAGACGAAGGAAATAGGGTCAGCAGTTAAGCCATAAATGATATTATTTATCGCACCTGATAATGCACCAATGATTGGACCTGCAAGCATACTTGACAATATGGTTCCAATTGAATCGAGCCATAACGGTAACTTTAAAAGTCCTGCTATAAATTTTCCAAGATAGTTGACCCCGACAGCAACAGGAATTAAAACCAATGCTGCTGTAGAAAAGCGAAATGACCACATACTCTGTTTTTTCATCTAAAAAACCCCCTCTAATTAATGTAAAGACGTATCATAGGAAACAATTGCCTCTAATGCAGTTCGTATTTCTTTCTCTTCTCCGCGCTTACTATCCACATAATCGTTTATTCCTTCTTCCAAATCTCCTTCATGTTCAACCACAACATTTAAAATTGAAGCTGTTTTAATACCGCGTAAGCTGCCAATGACAAAAAGAGCTGCAGTTTCCATATCCGAACATAGAATTCCTTTACCTGACCAATAACTATCAATATCCTGTTCTTTATCAGTATAAAAGCTGTCATGACATCTGACAATACCTGTCGAATATTTTGCATCAACTGTTTTTGCAGCAGCAATAACGTGGAAGAGTAATTCTGTATCTGGAATGGCAGGGTAAGATTTGTCGATATACGCAAAAGAAGCACCATCATTTCTTACAGCACCTGAAGCTATAACGAGATCCCCAAGCTTTAAGTGGGACTGAAGTGCGCCACAGCTACCAATCCGAATCATGGTCTTTACACCAATATTTTTTAATTCCTCTACGGCAATACCTGCCGATGCACCTCCGATTCCAGTTGAAGTTACTAAAACGGGCAGTCCTTTATATATACCTCTGATAGTTTTATATTCTCGGTTGTATGCCAATACCTCAGGATTCTCTAGAAAATTCGCTACTTCATCGACTCTTGCTGGATCTCCTGGTAATAGAGCATATGCCTCACCATGTTCTTCTCCGATTCTAATATGGGGCTGTATTCTATTATTCATCAATCTAATTCTCCTATTAATTTTTTACTTATATTTACCATAAATATATATCAATATAAAAATGAATACTAGATAAATTTTCTAAGTATTTTTATCAATCTGAAATCTCTAGTTTCTAATTCGATTTTTCCCATTTTGGATCAAAGCAATATTGCTAGAGTATTTTTGTGCAAATCGCTTGTTAATGTTGTTGTTTTGTTATTATTTCAAGCTTCCTTCTAATATTGAATTATTCTATTTAAATGCAATGGCCGCTTGAACTGCCTTTTTCCATCCATCATACAGTTCTTCTTTTTGTAACTCATCCATTGTTGGTTCGAATTTACGGTCCATATGCCATTGAGATGAAATTTCTAGTTGATCTTTCCAAAATCCAACTGCTAAACCTGCTAAAAATGCAGCGCCAAGAGCTGTTGTTTCATTTACTGCCGGCCGCTCTACCGCTACACCTAAGATGTCACTTTGAAATACCATTAGAAAGTTATTTTTTACCGCTCCTCCATCTACACGTAAAGTTTTTAACGAAATATTTGAATCCGCTTCCATTGCAGTTAGTACATCCCTTGTCTGGTACGCTAGAGACTCTAATGTTGCTCTTATAAAATGCTCTTTCGATGTACCACGTGTGAGACCAAAAACCGCTCCACGTACATTACTTTCCCAGTAAGGCGTCCCTAAACCTACAAACGCTGGTACAACATATACTCCATCCGTTGAATTTACTTTAGTTGCGTATTGTTCACTTTCGCTTACATCTTGGAACATGCGTAATCCATCACGTAACCATTGAATGGCAGACCCCGCTACAAAAATACTTCCCTCTAAAGCATATTCTACTTTCCCACCAATACCCCAAGCAATCGTTGTTAATAAACCATGTTTTGATTTGACAGCCTGTTCTCCCGTATTCATAAGCATAAAGCAGCCTGTTCCATACGTGTTCTTTGCCATCCCCTTCTGAAAACATGCTTGACCAAATAATGCCGCTTGTTGATCACCAGCAATGCCTGAGATAGGCACTTCTTGGCCAAAAAAATGAGCAGATGATGTTTTTGCGTAAATTTCTGAAGATGGGCGGACATCCGGAAGTAGAGAAATTGGTACCGATAATATTTCAAGTAATTCTTCATCCCATTTTAAATCATAAATATTAAACAATAATGTCCTTGATGCATTGGAATAATCGGTAACATGTGCTTTGCCCCCTGACAATTTCCAAACTAACCAAGTATCAATTGTTCCAAATAACAGCTGCCCTTTCTCTGCTTTTTCTCTTGCTCCATTTACATTATCAAGTATCCATTTAATTTTTGTACCTGAAAAATATGCATCAATTAACAAACCCGTTTTATCTTTAAATAAATCGTTGTATCCTTTTGCTTTCAATTCATCACAAATATCGGAGGTCTGTCTTGATTGCCATACAATAGCATTATATATTGGTTGACCTGTTTCTTTGTCCCAAATGACAGTAGTTTCTCGCTGATTCGTTATGCCAATTGCCACTATTTGATTAGGTTTGATTTCAGATTCTGAAAGTACCGAGGCAATAACTGCAAGAATGGATCCCCAAATTTCATTTGCATTATGTTCAACCCAGCCGGGCTTTGGAAAGATTTGTGTAAACTCTTTCTGGGCTACATGGACCATATTCCCTTCATGATCAAATATTATTGCTCGTGAACTCGTAGTTCCTTGATCTAGTGATAAAATATACTGTTCCACCGCTTTCCCCTCCCTTTACAATTCTATGATCGTTTATATATTTTTCTAAAAACTTACTTCCAAAATAACATGACCAATAGTATTAATCTATTAAGAACATAAAAAAACATGAAAAGTTTATAAAAAACCTTGTCATGTTCTATGTTTTCATAATTTATTTCCTTCACTAATTGACAACAGCTTTTAACAGGTATTGTCTTGGTGTACCTAGATGAAGAGAACCTTTGAATTCTGGTAATGGTGTATCAAATTGAATGGTGATTGGCGCATCTAAAAGCAATGGATAGTTTTTAAGAAATTGAATATCCGCTGTTACAAGTAAACGAATCAATTCAGGTAGTTCTTTTTGATATATCATATAGCGCACCTGTGTAAGTCTCACATCGTTTTCTGACCCATTCATTTTTATTTTTCCTTTAAGAGCATATTCCCCCATAAGTGTTATCCATTCCGCATGAAGAATTTCAGTAACACTGGAGCCAGCTTTTTCAACAGTGAAGTGATTGCTAATTGATAAAAATAAGCTCTCAGTATATTCGGATTGTGATAATGTATATTTTCGTCCCTCTAATGGGTAAAAGGCTGTTGCTGGAGGTACAATATTAATGGAAAATGTTTCAGGTTTTGATTCACTCATGAAAAGCATCCCCCTTCATCTATACTTAACTTAGTATATGATACTTGCCTATAAACGGTTACCTACTACCCCATTTAGTCTTTATTAATTGCCATTTTCCATTTTCAAAGTACCAGGTAACTTGCAAAACACCTAATAAATCTGCATGGGAGGCTCCACTAATTTGTCTGTAAGACCGAAGTCCATATCCTTTTTTGCCTTTTACTCTAACCGTTTTATATACAGACACTGGATCAATCATCAGTTCGGTTGGTTCATTTAACTTTCCGTTGTCCATATATAAACCTAAGCGAATATAATCATTTTTACGTTTTGCCAAATCTAGATGAATAGTTTCTTTTGTTTCAGGAACAGTAATCAACGCTTTATAATTATTTTCAAATAGCCCTTGAAGGTTTAAAGATGACGGTAATGACATTTTATCTAGTTGAGAATTTTTAACTGTATCCAAGCGATAGTTATAAATCCCACCGCTCCCACCTGTTGCGCTTGAAACTAACATGTCTTTTATTCCGTCATGATTTAAATCGACGAACTTGATCATAGGCTTAAAACCTGGCGAATAATTTATTTTAATCGTGGATTGATCAGGAATAATAATTTCTGACCAAATTTTTTGATAATGGGAATGACTTTGTTGATATGGAATCCCTTTTAGAATAATTTTTTCCTTCTCTCCATCTCCATTAATATCCTCTTTATATGTTTTAATTATGGTGCTTGCAGGGGCTGACTCTTCGCCAGCGTAAGTAATCGCAACGGTTGTAAAACTCAGCATGAAAAAGGCTGTAATTGCGAGTAAATATTCTTTTTTCATCACTTTTTAACTCCTTTTTCTCCGATTGTTACTATTATTAGCAAAATGATTGAAAGTATGTAATATTTTCCTCTCAAATACAGTTCATACTAAAAAAGAACTTGCCTTCAAATAATTGGCAAGTTCTTTTTTTATAACTAATTCTTTTCATTTTCTTTTTTGCTGGATGATTCTTTCCAAATGGCATTCGTTACGCCGTTCTCCGATTCATCAAAAATAAAGGAACCATTGGAATAACGATCATTTGCTCGCATTTCCACTATATTCATTTGTTCGTTATTATTTTTTTCTGTTTGAATGTTCATGATATCACTATTTTCTACTATATCCATACCAGCAATCCGATGCGGATTATTTTTCAATTCTCTTAGCATGACAACCCCGCGTTTTGCTCTAGTTGTTTTTTCAAACTCTGACATTTTCATTTTCTTTATTGCCCCTCTTTGGGTTGCGATAAAAATGAATTCTTTTTCTGGATTTGATACGATTTTTCCAGAAACCACATAGTCTTCGTCTTTTAAATTGATTCCTTTCACACCGGCAGCTCTTGCTCCTACGATATTGACTTCTTCTTCACTAAACCACAAGCCGTAGCCAATATGTGTAGCAATGAATAAATCCATTTGCCCATCCGTTAAATGAACATCGACTACTACGTCATTCCCTTTTAAATTAATAGCAACTAATGGTTTGGAGTATCTTTGTGCATTATACTGATTTAATTCTGTCTTTTTGACCATTCCGTTTTTTGTTACGAATAATAAGTACTGAGGAGCAGAAAAATCCTTAATGGTGAGTACCTTAATGATTTGTTCGTCTCTTTCGATTGGTACGATATTAGCAATATGTTGGCCAAGGTCCTTCCAACGAATATCTGGTAATTCATGTACTGGACAATATAAGTAATTACCTTTATTCGTAAATAGTAAAATAACCTTGGTGGTATTAATCTCTTCTTGGAATAACAAGCGGTCTGTATCTTTAATAGCGAGATCAAGACCATTAGAAGCAGTATAGGAACGAATACTTGTCCGCTTCACATAACCATCTTTTGTTACCGTTACCATGACATCCTCATTAGGGATCATAACCTCAAGATTGATTTTTATTTCTTCAATTTCATCCTCTATTTTCGTTCTGCGCTCATCAGCATATTTCTTCTTTATTTCTTGTAATTCTTTTTTGATTACTTTTAGCAGATTTTTTTCACTATCAAGAATGGCTGTTAATTCCTCGATTTTCTTATTTAATTCCATTGCTTCCTTCTGAAGAGCTGTAATATCAGTATTAGTTAAGCGATAAAGCTGCAAGGAAACGATAGCTTCGGCTTGTGGCTCTGTAAAATCATATTTGGCAATTAAGTTATCCTTAGCATCTCGTTTATCTTTGGAAGCACGGATGGTAGCGATTACTTCATCTAAAATGGATAGAGCTTTCATAAGTCCATCAACGATATGCTGGCGATCCAACGCTTTTTGTAAATCAAATTTCGTTCGTTTTGTAACGACGTCCTTTTGATGTTCAATATAAGAGTCTAAAAGCTCACGAATACCAAGCAATTTTGGACGACGATTGTGGATTGCAACCATATTAAAGTTATAAGATACTTGCAAGTCTGTATTTTTGAATAAATAGTATAGGACACCTTCAGCATCTGCATCTTTTTTTAATTCAATAACTATACGAAGTCCAGTACGGTCTGTTTCATCGCGAACTTCCGAAATTCCTTCTACTTTGCGATCCAATCTAAGTTCATCTATTTTCTTAACTAGATTCGCTTTATTAACTTCATAAGGTATTTCGGTTACGACAATTTGCTGTTTTCCACCACGCATATCCTCAATGGAAGTTTTGCCGCGGACAATCATTTTACCTTTGCCTGTTTCGTATGCTTTCCTTATCCCATCAATTCCTTGAATGATTCCGCCTGTTGGGAAGTCGGGACCTTTGATAACGGTCATTATGTCCTCTATCGTACAATTAGGTCGTTCAATACGCATAATGGTCCCGTCTATTACTTCCCCAAGATGATGAGGAGGTATATCTGTTGCATATCCGGCTGATATTCCGGTTGATCCATTTACTAATAGATTAGGAAACCTTGCTGGCAGAACAGTTGGTTCTTTCGATGTATCATCAAAGTTTGGAATGAAATCAACCGTGTCTTTATCAATATCAAGTAAAAGTTCAGACGCGATTGCGGAAAGACGTGCTTCTGTATAACGCATTGCAGCAGGCGGATCCCCATCAATACTACCGTTGTTTCCGTGCATTTCCACTAGAACATTGCGAACCTTCCAATCCTGACTCATCCTAACCATTGCATCATAAACAGATGTATCCCCATGTGGGTGATAATTACCGATTACATTACCGACTGTTTTAGCCGATTTTCGGAAACCTTTATCTGCAGTGTTTCCCTCAACATGCATCGCGTATAAAATACGTCTTTGTACTGGTTTTAGACCGTCCCTTGCATCGGGAAGGGCACGATCTTGAATAATATATTTACTGTATCTTCCAAAACGGTCTCCAATTACTTCTTCCAAAGGTAAATCTTGAAAACGTTCCACTGTTGTCATTAGATCTATTCCCCTCCTTCGACAGTAAGATTTTCATTCTCTAATATGCTTTGATCTTCTTCAAGACCAAAAGCAACATTATTTTCAATCCACTTTCGTCTCGGTTCTACTTTATCCCCCATTAGGGTAGTTACTCGACGTTCCGCTCTTGCTGCATCATCAATGCGCACACGGATTAATGTTCTTGATTCCGGATCCATCGTAGTTTCCCATAATTGGTCTGCATTCATTTCTCCAAGACCTTTATAACGTTGGAGCATATAGCCTCTTCCAACTTTTTTAATGGCAGTTTGTAATTCATTTTCAGTCCACGCATACTCGATTACCTCTTTTTTACCGCTTCCTTTACTTACTTTGTAAAGAGGTGGGAGAGCTATATATACTTTTCCAGCATCTATTAGAGCACGCATGTAACGATAGAAGAAAGTAAGTAACAATACTTGTATATGAGCTCCATCCGTATCAGCATCGGTCATGATGATTACTTTGTTATAGTTGACATCATCCACATTAAAATCCGGACCCACACCGGCTCCAATAGTATGGATGATCGTGTTGATTTCTTCATTTTTAAAAATATCCTGAAGCTTTGCTTTTTCTGTGTTTATTACTTTTCCACGAAGCGGGAGTATGGCTTGAAAACGGCGGTCGCGTCCTTGTTTGGCCGAACCTCCAGCGGAATCTCCCTCAACAAGGTATAACTCATTCTTTTCTGGATTTCGTGATTGTGCAGGAGTTAACTTTCCTGACAAAATACTATCTGATTTCTTTTTCTTTTTGCCGCTACGTGCTTCCTCACGAGCTTTTCGTGCCGCTTCACGGGCTTGGGCAGCTTTTATTGCCTTTTTAATTAATAAGTTACTGGAATCAGGATTTTCTTCTAAGAAATAGGCTAGATGCTCGGATACAACAGAATCGACAGCTGAACGTGCTTCACTTGTACCAAGCTTTCCCTTCGTTTGTCCTTCAAATTGCAAGAGCTCTTCAGGGATACGTACAGAAACAATCGCTGATAGCCCTTCACGGATATCGGTTCCTTCTAAATTCTTATCACGTTCTTTTAAAAGGCTAACTTTCCTCGCATATTCGTTAATCACACGAGTTAAGGCTGCTTTAGCGCCAGCTTCGTGAGTACCTCCATCCTTAGTACGAACATTATTTACGAAAGAAAGAATGTTTTCTGAAAATCCGTCATTAAATTGGAAAGCAAATTCTACTTCAATTTCACTTGCTTCTCCCTCAATCATGACAACAGGATGAAGAACATCTTTTCCCTCGTTTAAATATTCTACGAACGCTTCAATTCCATTTTCGTAATGAAACGTATCACTTTGTCCGTAACGCTCATCAATTATTTCTATTTTTAATCCCTTTAATAAAAATGCGGATTCTCTTAACCGTTCGCACAGGGTATCGTAATTGTACGTAGTCGTACTAAACATCGTTGGATCAGGTTTAAAGTGAATTTTTGTTCCTGTCTGATTGGTTTTCCCGATTTTTTCTAACGTCGTTTCGGGTTTACCTCCATCTTTGAATCGTTGCTCGTATACATAGCCGTCACGCTTTATCGTTACAACCAACCATTCTGATAAGGCATTTACGACAGATGCACCTACACCATGTAATCCTCCAGATGTTTTGTATCCGCCTTGTCCAAATTTACCGCCAGCATGCAGAACAGTAAAAATGACTTCTGTTGTTGGTTTGCCTAATTTATGCATTCCGGTTGGCATCCCGCGTCCTTTATCATCTACACTGATACTATTGTCTTTATGAATTTTGACAATGATATGATTCCCATTGCCAGCTAGTGCCTCATCTACGGAGTTATCAACAATTTCGTAAACAAGGTGATGTAAACCACGGGCATCTGTTGAACCTATATACATCCCTGGGCGTTTTCGAACCGCTTCAAGGCCCTCCAACACCTGGATAGCATCATCATTGTATTCAAATATATTCTCTTTCTTACTCACAAAAAATTCCCCTTTCAACAACACTGCTCTCTATCTCTAGGTACAATCATTATTTATTAGAGAAACGACAGAACAAACATTTGTTCGTTAATCATTATAACATACACCAAATAAGCGTCTATGAACTATTTTAGCGATAAATTCCTATTTGGCAAATGCTCTTTCCATAAACTTAATTGATTTGATCATTTCTTATGTATTCATTTTACGAGAATAAACGTATTAGTCTTATATGAAGAAAAAACAAGCGTACAAAAAAATAATACGCTTGTTTAAAGAAAAATCATTTTGTTAAAGCGTGTTCTACTTTAATACAGCGATCCATTACTACCGTATATCCTTTTTCTTTTAGAAACTGATATGCTTCTTCATTTTCAAGGCCAAGCTGTGCCCAAAAAACATCAGCATCGATTTCGGAAAACTCTTTCGCTATTTCAGGCAAAAATTCTGATCTGCGAAACACATTGACAATATCAACGTGTCCTTTGATTTCTTTTAAGGAAGAAACTGCTTGGGTTCCTAAAACATTATTGACGGAAGGATTAACAGGAATAATTTCATAGCCAGCCTTTTGCATCGCCTCTGACACCATATAAGATGTTCTCTCTGGATTATCACTTAATCCTACAACTGCAATGCGTTTTGCCTTTTTTAAGATTTGCTTGATTTCATCTCTGCTTGGATTTTCAATGGACATCCTAAAACCCCCCATAAGTCTTTTTATTTTGTCTAGCTCCGTCGCCTATCGGCTAGCGGATTTCTTATAATGGTAAGCTTTTCTATGAAATCCTGCAACTTATGATTATCTCTTTTGCCATCTTAAATATTGTTCAGTTAAAATGGCAATGATTGTTCCTAATACTAATCCGTTATTTACGAGAGACCCGATGAACGCCGGTAGCTTAACGGTGGCTTCAGGGGGCAAAAACATTGTTCCGACCCCGACCATTAATGCGATACCAGCAGTGGTATAAGTAATTTGCCGATCGGTTGCTTTTTCAATTTCTGATAATGCAAGCCCGATCATTTTTGTGAAAATTACAAAGGTTACTGCATATCCAACCGGTGCTGGAAGTGCTGACATGATATTCATGAGAGGTGGTAACAACGAAATAACGGTAACGAATACAGCACCTATGATAAATGGCTTTATCGATTTAATGCCTGTTTGTGCAACAAATCCCGCGGAGCCAGAAATTGGTACAGATCCAATAGCAGAAAAAACACCTCCAAGAATTTGGTTGAAACCAGAAACGAATCCAGAGCGTTTATAGTTAACACTCTTTTCAGACGTCCCTTTAATAACCTCTTCCATAACACGAATGGAAGCAATCATATTTGTTGTTAATAATATCGTAATAAATAATGAAGTGGTAAGAACGCCTACATCAAAGGTCGGCATTCCGAAATGAAATAATCTTGGAAACGATAGTATTGCATGACTGCTCGGAACCTTAGGTGCAAGACGGAAAATGATAAAAAGGACCCAGCCTATCAACAGTCCGAATATTATCGAGAATTGACGTACCCATTGTATATTTACTTTCCCGAGATAGAACGTTACAAGAATGATAACAATACACAAAATGGCAATAGATGGTTGAATATGGGCTTGTTCCTCTGATAATCCTAGCATTCCCTTAATAAACGAACCGCTTAATTGTAGGATTAGCAAAAAAAGATAAATAAATGTCACCGTTGGCGTAAAAAGCTTAGCTAATCTTTCAATTAACCCAAAGGCAGAAAGAATAAAGAATACAATTCCGCTAAAAATCATTCCGCCACAAAGGGCATTTAATGTTGCGATGCCAGAGGAATAAATGCTCCCTACAAATCCAGCATAAATAGCAAATACACTCCACCATAATCCAGCCGGTCCTTCGCTGACTGGGAGACGATGGCCAACGATCCCTTGCAATAGACCGGCTATTCCTAATACGAATATCGTCCTTTGCACAAATGCTGATGTTTCTACTGGATTTAAATGAAATAAATCAGCAATAGCGATAGGAGCTGCAATTGCTCCAGCAATCATAAAAGCCATCCATTGGATGGCTGACAGAAATGTTTTCATAACATAAAACCCCTAACTAAAATAATCTACATTCCTAATCTACAAACACTATATTATTTTTGATTATAAGCAGATAGACTAGATTTGAGTGAAACCCAGGCATTTTCATCTGCAAAAACCCTTGCCCATGATGCAATTCCTGCTAATTGATAGTGTTCCACAATATCAACTCTTTTAGCTAAAGAATATTCATCCTCCAACCACATTTTATACGTAGTATGGGTTTTTGGTTCAGTATACTCTACATAATGTTGTCCACTTTCAGAATCCATCAGTACTTTTAATTTATGTTCCTTTATCCAAGCATTTGCTTGATTCATAGAAAATGTACTGGAGGATATCTCCTTTTTCCCGTCTTTCGATTGTTCTTTCCATAAACGTGTATAAAAAGGAATACCAAGAATGACTTTCTCGTTCGGAACTAACTTTAATATTGGCTGAAGACTAGTTTCGACCCATGGTAAACTTGCAACACTTCCTGCTACTTGTGAATTTGCCCAATGTTCATCATATGCCATTACAATGAGGTAATCAACTATTTTTCCTAACTTTTCCCGCTCATAAAATTCCGACCAGTTGCCTTTTGCGATGAATGTAATATCCATCGAAACATATTTATGATTAGAATGGAGGTAGGCAGAAAGTTCTCTCACAAACTCAGTAACTAGTGGTCCATCCTCAGGGTAAACATTTTCTATATCAATATTTATTCCATCTAAATGTTCCTTATTTGCGATGTTCACAAGCTGTTTAATGATTTTTTGTCTTTTTTCAATTGTACTGAAAGCAGCTTTTGTTAAATCTGGATTAAATGAATTTGAAAATAATGCCCACACTTGCATATGATGCTGTTTTGCCCATTTTATATATTGTGATGATAAAAGGCTCGATATTTCTCCGTCTTTATTTTTTAATAGAAACCATGTCGGAGAGACTATATTAACTCCAGGCATTTTCGGAAGCTGGGAAGGATCAGGTGTTTTTGTGTAGACTGCCTCCCAAGACAATTGTACAGGATTTGTGATGGCTGGTAAGCTAACTGTTTCTTTTGAAAAAGGGAATTTCACATGTACGAGATTTTCTTTTTTTATATAAGGTTTTTTAATATATCCACTAATGCCTTCTCTTGTTCTAACATAATAGTATTCATTTAATTCACGTTCAATATAGACAGATTCCCCTTTTTTAACCTCAGCTACATATGGGGATTGTAAGTTTGGTTGCTTACGTAAACGTAAGTATGCTGTTTTGCTATTTTTTGAATCAATTTTCCCATTATAATAATGTTCGTTTTCCATTTGAATCCAAATAACTCCTGTATGCTTCGTTATATGGTAACGAATAGGATATATGGATTTAAGGAAATCCATAGAAATATATTTTTGATTATCTACTATTTTAATTATAGGAAAGTCCATTTGTTTTGGATTCCCATTAACATACATATTTTTTTTATTTAATGAAATTTGAATCACGTTTAATTTAGTTGTAATGATGAGTGTCTTACCTTCTTCGTAAATACTATCATCGATTACATCCTTAACTATTTTTAACGGGATATATGTTGTATTTTCGCTGTATATTCCATTTCCATGGATTTCTCCTTTTATCAATACCGGATATTTTCCGGATAAATAGTTCACTTTTTTCATGGAAGCAAAAGGGTAGAAAATAGAAAATAATGCCCCTGTAATCATGATAAAGAGAAAAATCAGAATGAAGAACCATCTGTTATTTTTGGGGGCAATAGATTTTAAAGGTATCGTTTCCATCGTAATCCTCCTGAATGCCCTAACCTAATTGTAAAGGAGGACAAAGTCTATTAAAGAGCAAAATAATGATTAATCTTGTGAAAAATCTTTTTTATTCTCTATCTTTCCATGATACAATAATAGAGCCCTAATTATGAAGATTGGATAAAAATTTGTGTTTAAATTTATTTGAATCCTTTAAAAGGAGTTATGTTGATGTTATATGCACTTATATTAATACTTGCCTACCTTCTTGGTTCGATCCCTTCAGGTTTAATTGTTGGAAAACTTTTCTACGGCATTGATATCCGCCAACATGGAAGCGGCAATCTTGGAGGAACGAATTCATTTCGAACGTTGGGAATAAAGGCAGGGATTGCTGTTACGGCGGCTGACATTTTAAAAGGAACGGTTGCGACACTACTTCCTTTATTTTTTGGAGTTCAAGCTGAAATTCATCCCCTATTAGTCGGATTGTTTGCTGTTGTTGGCCATATGTTTCCGATCTTTGCCGGATTTAGAGGTGGAAAAGCAGTGGCAACATCAGGTGGTATAATCTTGGCGTATAGCCCATTATTATTTTTAATCGTAGTAATTGTTTTTTTGTTGAGCTTGAAAATATGTAAATATGTATCTTTATCGTCTATCATTGCTGGTATATTTGCCATCATTTATGCTTTTATTGAAATGTTCATAAACCATGATTGGCCATTATTTGTAGTAGTATTTGCTCTTGGTTTTTTTGTTATCTATCGACATAGAGCTAATCTAAGAAGAATAAGACAAAAAACGGAACCGAAAGTGAAATGGATATAAGGTGACATAATGAAAGAACGTCCTAATATAAATTATTAGGGCGTTTTTCATGTTTTATAAAGCTCTGTGAAAAACCTTTTATACTAGTTGTCTATGTCTAGCTACAGCGCCTATCGGCTAGCGGATTTCTCTTTCTCCTCCCTACGATAAGTCAACATCAGGTGAAATTTGAAATGCTAATTTCACTCGGTGAAAATGGTAGTTCAATTTTCAATAGTTCGTGAACTGCCTCACTGTGTTTCCTAAATCTTGCGTCGAAGACTACGAAGGTGAAATTAAACTTCAAATTTCACTCATCCGTACGCCGATGAGCAAGTCGCTTCCGCTTTTATTTTTATTTTTCGCTAATTTCCAAAAAAATTACCACGAATTGTAATTCGTATAGTAATATAAAAGTACAATTAGATTCATGTAAGATTGATATGATGTAAAGGTTGGTTTGATAATGAGGGGAAAACAAAAACGTGTAGGAGTTTTAATGATATGCTTATTATTATTGGCGATAATAGGGATTCTATCATTTAATCAATATGCTGACTGGAAAAATGCATTTTCCAAGAAAACACATACTGTCGAAATAAATACAACGAGGACATTAAGTGTACAAACGAAGGAGTTTCATTCCAGTGCTGTAATAGGTGGAATTGGTGATGTATTAATCCATGATTGGGTGTATGAGGATGCTCAAACGAAAAAAGGTTATGATTTTAAACCGATTTTTCAACATGTAAAATCGATGTTACATAAACCGGATTTATTAATTGCAAATCAAGAATCAACTCCTGGTGGAGTGCAGTTAGGCGTTTCGAGTTATCCATGTTTTAACAGTCCATATCAGATAGTAGACGCAATTATGGATGCTGGTGTTAATTTTGTGACAACTGCTAATAATCATGCTCTAGATAAAGGTGAAAAAGGATTATTAAGTGCTCTTTCGTACTATGATAAGGTACACCTGCCACATGTTGGAACATTTAAAAACAAAGAAGATCATGATACGTTAAGAATTGAAAATGTAAATGGTATAAAAATTGCTATCCTTGCTTATACGTATGGAACAAATGGAATTCCAGTTCCTGAAGGAAAAGATTATCTTGTCAATATTATTGATAAAGATAAGATCTTGGCTGAATTGAAAAAAGCTCGTACAAAAGCGGATGTTGTCGTATTAAGCTTGCATTGGGGCATTGAATATCAACGCCAGCCTAATGAAGAACAAAAACAATTAGCAAAGCTTTTCACTGATGGCGGTGCAGATATCATTCTTGGAAGTCATCCACATGTTTTGCAACCCATTGAGAAGTTTCATACTTCCGACGGACGGGATGCTGTCGTTATTTATTCGCTTGGTAACTTCATTTCAGGGCAAATGTGGGATTACAAGGATATCGGTGGTATGATGGAAGTAAAGGTTTCAAAAGATGTTACATCAAGCGGAACTAAAATCAAGCTTGAAAATGTACAATTCTTCCCAACCTTTGTTAGTAATCAGAAATTTAAAAATTTCAGGTTGTACCCTTTACAAGATGCGTATGCAGATGGAATGGCAGATCACTCCTATAAAGAGATTATGCAACATATGATGAGCGGTATAAAATAATTTTGAAAAAAGAGCTTTTTCTCCGAAGTTATTCTATCGAGAGAATAAAGCTCTTTTTTCAAAATTCACATTAGTTCTTCCGCAATGGCACGGCCAGCTACCCTTCCACTAAAAAGACATCCACCTAAAAATGTCCCTTCTAATGATCGATAACCATGTACCCCTCCTCCACCAAATCCTGACACCTCACCTGCAGCGTAAAGTCCAGGTATAAGCTTTCCGGTAGTATCAAGTACCCTGCCAGATAAATCGGTCTGTAATCCACCTAATGTTTTTCTACTTAGAATATTCAATCTTACGGCAATAAGAGGTCCGTTTTTAAGATCAAGGATTTTGTGGGGCTTTGCAACCCGAATTAATTTATCACCAAGATATTTCCGTGCTCCACGAATTGCCGTTATTTGCATGTCTTTTGTGAATAGATTTTCCATATCTCGATCGCGGGCTAGAATTTGCCTTTCAATCTCATTAAAATCCAATAATTTTTCATCCGTAATACTATTCATTTTTTCAACAAGCTCGGATAATGTATTAGCAATGACAAAATCCTCTCCGTTATCTAAAAAAGCCTGTACTGGAGCAGATGCTCCAGGTAGTGCTCTCCCTAATACTTGTCTAATACTTTTCCCTGTTAAGTCTGGATTCTGCTCCGATCCCGATAAGGCAAACTCCTTTTCAATAATTTTTTGAGTCAATATAAACCATGAATAGCTATACCCAGTCTTTTGAATCGCTTCCAATGTTCCTAGTGTATCAAAACCTGGGAAATTTGGAGCAGGAAATCTTTTCCCCTTTGCGTCCAGCCAAATCGAAGATGGCCCTGGAAGAATTCTAATTCCATGAAGATTCCATATCGGATTCCAATTTTTTATCCCTTCAGTATAGTGCCACATGCGATCACGGTTAACGATACGCCCGCCTGCATTTTCTGTAATAGAGAGCATTCTTCCGTCAACATGTGCTGGTACTCCGGAAAGCATGTGATTAGGTGGTAATCCAAGCCTCTTCGGCCAATTTTGCTTAATTAAGTCATGATTTGCACCTATTCCGCCACTTGTAACGGCAACGATTTGTCCTTTATATTCAAATTCTCCCACTACTACTCGAGAGCTTTCTTCTCCACGTGAAACATAGCTCAGTTCTAATATAGATCCACTTACCCCGCAGACAGCCCCATTATTTGTGAGGATACGATTGACTCGATGCCGGGGGCGGTAGACTATTAATCCTTTTTTTATGTACTCTCTTAACTTATGTTCGAAAGGCGCAACTATTCCTGGACCTGTTCCCCATACAATATGGAATCTAGGTACTGAATTTCCGTGTCCATCTGCAAGATATCCTCCACGTTCCGCCCATCCAACTACAGGGAAAAATCTTACTCCCATATTGTATAACCATTCACGCTTTTCACCAGCCGCAAAATCTACATAGTTTTGCGCCCATTTTTTTCCCCAATAGTCTTCATCATTATCTCGATCAAATCCGGCTGTCCCTAACCAGTCTTGCCAAGCTAATTCTTTAGAGTCGTTAATTCCCATTCTCCGCTGTTCTGGTGAATTCACTAGAAATAAGCCGCCAAATGACCACCAAGCCTGTCCTCCTAATGAGCTTTCTGGTTCTTGATCGAGCAATAGCACCTTTTTACCAGCATCGGCAATCTCCGTTGTTGCTACTAAACCAGCAAGACCTGCGCCTACTACTATAGCATCATAATCCACAAATACCCTCCATTCATAAGGTTATTTACCGTCTATATCTATTATTATGATTGTTCTATAACACTGTTTATTTAATATTCAGTATATAACCGACCATTATCGATTTCAATATATTGATTGAACGTTCTAATAATTCTCAAAAAAAGAACGACCACCATAATGAAAACTAATAATTTTCCTTAACAGCTATTCTTTGATAAAATTAGGAAAGTCAAAATGAATAAAAGAAGTAATAATCTTTAGAAGAGAACCTAAAGGATTCTATAATGCACTCTTTTTATATAGGAGGTATAAATATTATGAAAATTTTTGTTACCGATGATGCTGTTAAATGGTTCAATGATGAGATGGAAATTAGAGAAGGAGATTCGATTCGATTTTTTGTTAAATATGGAGGATCAACGGCCGTTCAAGAAGGATTTTCACTTGGTTTAATGAAAGAGGAAGCGGAAGATCCCGTTGTTACAACAACTAAAAACGGAATTTTATTTTTTATTGAAGAAAGAGATGTATGGTATTTTGATGGTCATGATTTACATGTTGGATATAGTGCTTCATTAGATGAACCAGTATTTGAATATAAAAAAGGCTAAGGAACTGCCTCCATCCGAATAATTCGGTATGGAGGTGTTATTATTTTAAAAGGAATTTTTTATGATTATTTAATATTCCTTCCACCTCTAGAATTTTTCTTTGAACGGGTCCAAGTAAATCGTAATGAGAATATCCGTCCTCACGATTATGTATCCATTCCTTTTTTAACCCATGACGGGCTCCCCAATCTTGCAGCTTATGTAAATCATTGCAGCCTACTTTTGTTACAGATCTGGCTTCAGGAAAACGATCATCTAGCCAATAATGGGTTAGAAATGCTATTTCTCCTCGATCAATTGATTTTTTCCACCGTCTAAGCTCTTCCTTAGTAATACCAAATGCCAACAGTTCCACACCCTACTCTGCCTTTTTTTCTCTTTCATACGCTTCATGCCAATCTGGGAACAGTTTTCTAATTGAAATCGGTCGGAACGACTCTTTTTTTACACAGGCATGCTTCGACAAAGAGGTAACGGAAAGTTCCCCGTTCTCTTTATAAATTTCATAGCCATATGTTATTCGGATTCCATCGTATGATTCAATCCATGTTTTAATGGTTGCGTTTTCTCCATATCGAACAGGTTTTTTATATGAAATTTCGATATCAATAACTGGAGAAAGAATACCTTTAGCTTCCATTTCTGCATATTTAAAGCCTAGATCTTCAATTAATTTTGTACGTCCTAATTCCATCCAAACTAAATAATTTGCATGATATACAACACCCATTTGGTCTGTTTCCGCATACCTTACTTCGATTGTTTTTTCAGATATTATCATATCTTCACCTCAAGTATAACTAGTACCATCATTTTATCATGCATTTTTTCGTTCGGAAACTCATATGACTTGTACATAAGGTTGTTCTCGTATTAATTGTGGCTTTTCGTCATTTGTTTTAAATCTTAAGTGATTTTGTCTTCGGGGCATAAAGTTTATTGTTTTTTAACCCAAATAAGGTTGTAACAAGTGTTTTCGCATGAAAAATCAGCAAAATTTAATGAAAAGAGCCTTACATAATGAA
The DNA here is from genome assembly GCF_058781025.1 of Heyndrickxia sp. FW510-T9. Taxonomy (NCBI): domain Bacteria; kingdom Bacillati; phylum Bacillota; class Bacilli; order Caryophanales; family Bacillaceae; genus Heyndrickxia; species Heyndrickxia sp. FW510-T9. The sequence continues at coordinate 21,337 of NZ_JBYSWK010000029.1, forward strand.
AGCCGGCAAGTGCCGGCTTTTGAGATACAATTATTGATAGTTATTACTTTCCTGTGCACTAGCTTCGTCTTTAATCTCGCTTCTCATCGCATCGATACTTTCACGACGGCGCTCATTTTTTGCTTCAATGTTTGCTTTTTGTTCGCTATCAGATAATTCTGCTGTAGCTTCAGCTTTTTCCATATTTTCTATCGTGTTTTGCACCATATTTTGGAGCTTCTCTACATTATCGCTGCGATCATCTGGTTTCGGTTTGTCCCATGCCATTAGCTTATTCCTCCTTGAAGAAAATAAGTGTACCGTAATGTCGATACATGATTAGTGTAACTAGTTATCAAAAAAGAATAGATGGAAATTGCAGGTTTATTCCCCTTTTGTTTGCATCACCTGTGCATGTTCACCGGATTGATCCTGCATCTTCTTTCCTTTATTACCACCAGCTGATCGCTGCTGTGTTCCAATATGGTTTGGTACATAATCTTGAGGTTTTCTTTTTGGATTACTCAATAAATATTCCCTCCTTTTCTTTTTAGTTTTTCCGAAACGTCAGGGAATATGTGATTTATTCTGCTTTAGTAATCATTCGTTTCTGTTCCAGCTTTATCTCTAACCGCTCTATTGCATCACGATCCTTTAGAAGTTCTTGCTTATTTTCCATTACAAGATCAGTAAATGATTTTTTCATCGATTTTCTCATTTTGTATGTCTCCTTTTCAAAATTTGTCTTTTTCCTATTATTTAGTATGGTCAGTTATTTGCATAATTATAATATATTTTGAACATTTTTAGAAAAGCAGAATCGCCTTGCTCATCGGAGTATGGGTGAGTGAATTAGCATTTCAAATTCACCGGGTGAAATTTGAAGTTTAATTTTACCGGGTGAAATTTGTACTTCCAATTTTACCTGATTGTTAATCGTAGGGAGGAGACGGAGAAACCCATTAGCCATTAGGCGCTGAAGCTAGACAGGAACTAAGCATCCTAAATATTTTTGAAATAAAAAAACACATCTCGTTAAAAACAAGATGTGTTTTGTAATTTACGCTTGTAATTTATCACGAAGTACCATTTGTAGAATACCACCATGACGATAGTAATCAATTTCCACTTCGGAATCGAAACGTACTAATACTTCGAATTGTTTTTTGTTTCCAGCTTCATCAGTAGCTGTTACAGTAAGGATGTCACGTGGTTTTACATTTTCATCCACTTGAACATCGATTACTTCTTTTCCTGTTAAGCCAAGTGTTTCAGCGTTCTCACCTTTCTTGAATTGAAGAGGAAGAACTCCCATCAATACAAGGTTTGAACGGTGAATACGTTCGAAGCTTTCCGCAATAACAGTTTTAATACCTAATAGGTTAGTACCTTTTGCTGCCCAGTCACGAGAAGATCCCATACCGTAATCTTTACCAGCAAGTACTACTAAGCCAGTTCCATCTTCTTTGTACTTCATGCATGCATCATAGATAGAAGTTACTTCATTAGTTGGCCAGAAAGTAGCATAGCCACCTTCAGTTCCTGGTGCGATTTGGTTACGGATGCGAATGTTCGCAAATGTACCGCGCATCATTACATCATGGTTACCACGACGAGAACCATAAGAGTTAAATTCACGAGGTTCTACACCGCGTTCACGTAAATATTTACCTGCAGGAGTGTCTTTACCGATTGCACCCGCTGGTGAAATATGGTCAGTTGTAACGGAGTCTCCAAACTTCGCGATTACACGTAAGCCAGATAAAGGTTTAACTTCTTCTGGATTTGGTGAAAGATTTTCGAAGAATGGTGGGTTTGCGATATAAGTTGACTCTTCATCCCAAGTATATAATGGATCATTACTTGTTTTGATTTCGTTCCAACGCTTATTATCGTTGAATACATTTTCGTATTCTTTACGGAATAATTCTGGTGTTACAGTTTCTTTAACTGCTGCATTTACTTCTTCTGTAGTTGGCCAAATGTCTTTCATGAATACATCGTTGCCATCTTTATCTTTTCCGATAGGTTCATTTACTAGGTCAATATCCACTGTACCTGCTAATGCATATGCAACAACAAGTGGTGGTGAAGCTAAGTAGTTAGCTTTTACTAATGGATGAATACGACCTTCAAAGTTACGGTTACCAGAAAGTACAGAAGTTACAAGTAAATCACTTTCAGAAATTGATTTTTCAATTTCGTCTTTTAAAGGACCAGAGTTACCGATACAAGTCGTACATCCGTATCCAACTACGTTGAATCCTAATTGATCTAAGTATGTTTGTAAACCGGAATCTCTTAAATATCCTGTAACTACTTTTGATCCAGGTGCTAGTGAAGTTTTTACAAACTTAGGAACTTCTAAGCCTTTTTCAACAGCTTTCTTCGCTACTAAACCTGCTCCAAGCATTACATATGGGTTTGAAGTGTTTGTACAGCTTGTGATAGCCGCAATTGCAACAGCACCAGTTTTCATGGTAGCTTCGTCACCATTATCAAACTTAACAACAGCTTCTTTGTTGATTTCAGCATCTTTAAGACCGAATCCTTGGTTACCTACTGGTGCAGTTAATGCATCTTGGAATGCTTTTTGCATTTTAGATAACGGAATTAAATCTTGTGGACGTTTAGGACCAGAAAGATTTGCTTCGATTTCAGAAAGATTAATTTCGACTACATCAGTGTAAACTGGTTCTTCATTTTCTGGAGTAAAGAACATGTTGTTTTCTTGTAGATATTTTTCTACAAGCTTCACTTGTTCTTCTGGACGACCAGTTAGACGAAGATACTCTAAAGACTCGGCATCAATTGGGAAGAAACCGCAAGTAGCACCGTATTCAGGAGCCATGTTAGCAATTGTAGCACGGTCTGCTAATGGAAGTGTAGATACACCAGGACCGAAGAATTCTACAAATTTACCAACAACGCCTTTTTGACGTAATACTTGAGTTACTTTCAATGCTAAGTCAGTAGCAGTTGCACCATTAGGCATTTCACCAGTTAATTTAACTCCGATAACTTCAGGAATTGGGAAGTATGATGGTTGTCCAAGCATACCTGCTTCTGCTTCAATACCACCTACACCCCATCCAAGAACACCGATACCGTTGATCATCGTTGTATGAGAGTCAGTACCAACTAATGTATCAGGGAATGTTTCGAATTCACCTTCAGCATTTTCGATAGCATGAACAACGCTTGCTAAGTACTCAAGGTTTACTTGGTGAACGATACCTGTTGCTGGTGGAACAGCACGATAATTATTGAATGCTTTTGTTGCCCAGCTTAAAAATTGATAACGTTCTGCATTTCGTTCAAATTCAAAATCCATATTTGCATTTAATGCGTCAGTAGTACCATATTTATCAACTTGTACAGAGTGGTCAATAACAAGATCTACCGGGATTTCTGGGTTGATTTTATCAGGATTTCCACCTAAATCAGCCATTGCTTTACGAAGTGATGCAAGGTCAACAACTGCCGGAACACCTGTGAAATCTTGTAAGATAACACGAGAAGGCTTGAATGGCACTTCTGCATCCTTTACTTCTTCAGATCCCCATTTTGCAAGGTTTTCAACATGTTCTTTTGTGATTACACGGCCATCTACTTGGCGAAGAACAGATTCTAATAATACTTTCACGGAATAAGGTAAGCGTGAAATACTCGCTACACCTGCTTCTTCAAGAGCTGCAAGACGATAATAGTTATAACGCTTTCCTTCTAGTTCAAAGGAAGTACGTGAATTAAATACGTCATTTTTAGCCACCTGATATTCCCCCTTCTTTTCAATAATGCATAATAAAATCGATAATTGGAAGAAAAGCTCGAATGTTAGTCTCTTACTTTTCGCACATTAACATCTTAATACAAGAAATTACATAAGTAAATAACAAGAATGTTATTGTTTTTCATAAGTATTTCTTATCAAAAACTTGTGATGCATAATTCTAATATCAAAACTTATGGCTTTCTACCTTGATTGCATTTATTATTTTCCGTTTAATCTCGCTTGATATGTACAAAATAATAGAAATTTCTGCTTTAGTAATAATTAACTGCTATAGCGGAGATTTGCGGTGAAAATTTTAAGTTAGAGGTGAATAAGGTGGGAAAACGAAAGGCTAATCATATTATTCCTGGAGCAAATGCAGCAAAAGCGCAAGGGATGGGAACGGGCTATAATGAAGAATTGTCCAACGAACCATTAACGGCTGCGCAAAAACAAAATAATAAGAAACGTAAGAAAAACCACTAATTTAAGAACATATTTTAAACGAAAAAACTCGCCAGTATTAGCGAGTTTTTTCTCTTGATATCATCAAAATTCATTCACTTCGTTTACTATTTGTTGAATATCATTTTTAAACTTTTCTAATTGAGGTCTTTGTGTTTCACTTGCCACTTCCATTGCGTTTTCAATCTGTTGATAAGTTTCATTTACTTCTTGTTTTAAATGTTTTAATTGATGACCATAGCTCGCACTATCTCTTTCGAGGTTGCTATAAGCATCTTGTACTTGCTTTGATCCTTTTTCTGCAGCCTGAAATGCTTGTTGTTTATTTTTATGATGTGCCATCCATTCTTCTTCCCTTCACAAAAATAAATTGCAGAAATAGATTGTGCAAAAAATCAAATTTTATGCAGTATAAATTGTTGATGACGGCACAATCTAAAATATAGGAGGGATACTAAAGATGACAAATAAAAATGATGGAAAAGATATGAGAAAAAATGCCGAAAAAGGTCATATCGATGGGCAACCAGAGCCTTTAAGTGGATCGAAAAAGGTGAAAAACCGCAATCATACTCGTGCTAAGCATAATAAGAGTCATGATATGTAATAAGAAAAGCGCAAGTGCCTGTTCATCGACGTACAAACTATTGAAATTGAAGTGCAAATTTCACCTGGAGGGCTTCGACTGAGATAAAGGAAACACGGCGAGGAACGAGTCGATGTTGACTTATCGTAGGGAGGAGACCGGAAGTTTGCTAGTCGATAGGCACTAGAGCTAGACATTGTAAAGATACCAGGTCATTATCGACCTGGTATCTTTTTTAATTCTTCTAGCAGAAGGTTTTCTTCTTCTTTGGCAATTGTTCTAAAATCGAATATTAGCTCATCTTGATGAATTCTTGATAATATGCAGATTTGACCGGTTCTTAATTGCTTTGACAGATCGTCTGCTTTGATTTTTTTATGCTTTAAACAGAGTACATATGTTTTTAATGTAACATCAGGCAATGATCCCCCACCTATTTGACTCGTATCTTCCTTTAAACTGATGATAAAGTCTTCTCTTTCCAGTGAGAGCACCTTTTTAAAATCTTCTGCTCTTTGTTTTATAATAGAAGAATTCATCGTCATAGCGTATAAGGTAGGTATTTTACAATGTGCCTCTCCTTTTAAGTAGTGAAGCAATGTCGCTTCCAGAGCTGCTATTGTCATTTTGTCAACACGCAGCACACGTGCTAGCTGGTGCTTTTTTAATTTCTCAATATAATCCTTCTTGCCGGCGATAATTCCCGCTTGTGGCCCGCCTAGTAATTTGTCTCCACTGAAGGATATGATATCTGCACCGGCTTTTAACTTGCTGCTAACAACGGGTTCGTCTCCTATTCCAAAAGGGGTTAAATCGAATAATGCCCCGCTGCCAAGATCTTCATAGAGAAGTAATGAAGGGTGTTTTTGTTTAATAGAGTAAAGAGTTTCTGTATCAACGGAACTAGTAAATCCTTTGATAGTAAAGTTACTTGTATGTACCTTCATGATGGTGGATGTTTGATCACTAATAGCATTTTCATAATCTTTTAGATGTGTTCTATTAGTTGTTCCAACCTCTATTAGTTTTGCTCCGGACTCCTCCATAATGGCCGAAACCCGAAAGGATCCGCCAATTTCAATGAGCTCCCCTCTAGAAATTATGACCTCTTTCTCTTTCGCAAATGTATGTAAAATAAAATATACAGCTGCAGCATTATTATTGACGACAAGTGCTGCTTCTGCTCCTGTAAGTTCTTTGATTATTTCTTCTACATGAGAATGTCTTGTTCCGCGCGTTCCATTTTCTATATCATATTCAAGATTTGTATAGGATAAAGCTGTCTCCATAACATGTTCAGCCGCTTCTTTACTTAAACGTGCTCTACCGATATTTGTATGTAAAATTGTGCCTGTTGCGTTAATTATTTTTTTTATTGAATAGGTAAAAAGCTGAGCTGTTGCTTTTTCTACTCTATGAAAAAATTCTTTTAAAAATTCTATTGTTCCAGGGTGACTGCCTCCCCATTCATTTATTAAAATAGATTGCCGAATATCATTAATTTCGTCCTTTATGATAATGGATAACTGTTCAGATGGAATTTTATATTTATTTATAATGTATTGAAATGAATCTGTTTTTTGCAGTTCATGTATAGGTGGTATAGAACGAACCATTTCACGCATATGTATGCCTCCTAGATTATTTAAAATTATTTTATTATTCACCGCCATCCCATTGCAAATTTGTTTTCATGTTTTACAAAAAAGGATAAACTAAAAAATATTGGAGGTGGTATGGATGAGTGAACATGAAAAACTACGTTTGACAGCTCTTTCTACCAAAGCTGGCTGAGGCTGCAAAATTGGTCCCGAGGACCTTGCGCAAGTTTTGCGTAAATTACCAAAAACAAAAAATGTTCCAGAACTATTGGTAGGAAATGAGACATCGGATGATGCAGGAGTATATCAATTAACAGACGATATTGCACTAGTTCAAACAATTGATTACTTTACTCCAATTGTGGACGATCCATATATGTTTGGGCAAATAGCTGCTGCAAATGCCCTTAGTGATGTTTTTGCCATGGGGGGAACACCAAAAACTGCCTTAAATATTGTTGGTTACCCTATCAAGAAATTAGGTGCTGATATTTTAGCAGAAATTTTACGAGGTGCTTCTGATAAAGTTCATGAAGCTGGTGCTATCACAATTGGCGGACATTCCATCGATGATCAGGAACCAAAGTTTGGTTTATCTGTAACCGGTATTGTCCATCCAAGTAAGGTATGGAAAAACGTTGGTGCTATGCCAGGTGATGTTCTCGTTTTAACAAAACCGATTGGTGTTGGCATCATGACAACCGGAATCAAACGAAATGCAGTGACTAAGGAGCAAGAGGCAATTGTCACAAGTGTAATGGCGATGTTGAACAAGGAAGCTGCTGAATGCTTGAAAAAGTATGAACCGCATGCTGTTACCGATGTTACTGGATTTGGATTGTTAGGTCATGCAAGAGAAATGGCTGATGGAAGCGGCGTTTCCTTTAACATTGATTATAGTAAAGTGCCAATTCTTAATGGTACATATGAACTCGCAAAAAATGGAGTAATGCCAGGCGGTTCCAAGTCTAATCATAAGTGGTTAGCGGATGATATCATATATGATTCTTCCCTATCTGAAGAGCAGCAGTTTATATTATGTGATGCGGTTACATCCGGTGGATTACTTGTTGCGATGAAAGTATCAGATGCACTTTTTTATGTAGAGGACTTGCAGCAAAAAGGTATAGAAGATGCAGCCATTATTGGTACGGTTACAGAAAAGAAAGACTCGATTATTCACGTTTTTAAGTGACGATATTTTATATTTGTAATGAAAAATCCCCTTTTGAAAAGACTCAAGGGGATTTTCGTTTCAGTTTGGTGCCTGGCACCATATAGCTAATATTCTTGCTTGTAAATTTTAATATAATATAAGACTTCTTTTACGTAGTCATTGCTATGATTATATGAATATATCGCTTTTTTAAAATTTCCGTCAGCAGCACCATTATGCGCAAGATAGTTTGCCGCACTAAAGACTGCATCATAAATATTAAATGGATCTGCTATTCCATCTCCATCCGCATCCACACCATAGCCTCCATATTTTTGGATAATTGCTGGATTTTCTTTCTCCTTTTTGGGAATGTTCCCTTTCCCTTTACCGGAACAGGAAGGGTGTTTCCAGCCGACAAATGTACATGGCATAAACTGCATTGGCCCTTCAGCCCCGACTGGTGAAACCATTGTTTTCATAGTAGAAAAACGAGTTTCCACGCGGTGATGAGCTGCAAGGACATACCATGGGACACCGTATTTTTTCTCTGCTGCTTTATATATTGGAATATATTGAGCTGGAATTTCCATATCAAGTTGTTTCGGCTGTTTTTTTTTATCTTCGTGATCACCATTTAAAAGTACATATACAACGATAATTACGAACGGTATTAGCAATATTAATAATGGAGATTGATTATTCTTTTTTCGCTTTTTGAATGATTTTTTCTTTGCTGCCATTTTTTTGTCTATGGAATCCTTTCATGACTGAAACTGTAACTATATTACACTATATTTATTATACAACAATTATTATTCAGCATTGGCATAGTAATGCTTCCATTGATCCCGTAATGTCCTCTTTAGAAATTTCCCTACAGAGGTTTTCGGAATGTTCTCTAAAAATATGATCTCGTCTGGGACCCACCAATTGGAAAATTGACCTTTTAAAAATATGTTAAGCTCATCTTCGGAAATTTGAGTTTTATAAGCATCTTTTAGAACAACACAAGCTAATGGCCGTTCTTGCCATTTTGGGTGCGGGATTGCAATAACGGCCGCTTCGAAAACTGCTTCGTGAGACATTAGAGCATTTTCAAGTGCTACGGATGAAATCCATTCTCCGCCGCTTTTAATTAAATCCTTTGTCCGGTCGGTAATTCGAATATATCCATCTTCATCCATTACCGCAATATCACCGGTATAAAGCCAACCATCCTTAAATGCTTCATTTGTACGTTCATCTTTATAATATTCGTCTGCAATCCAAGGACCTTTGACGATTAATTCTCCCATTGTCGTTCCATCACAAGGTACATCGCCATTTTCATTTACAACCCGAATATCTAAGCCAGGAACAACTAATCCAGTTTTAGAACGAATATCAATTTTTTCCTCTAGAGAAAGGGAATCCATCTCACTTGTAAAGGTAGATAGACTAACGATTGGACTTGTTTCCGTCATTCCGTATCCTGAAATAAATGGCACCTTATACTTTTCTTCAAAAGCTCGAATGAGTCCCTTAGGAGATGCAGCCCCACCGCAAACTAGTAACCGTATACTGCTTATATCATAATGATTTTCCTCTAATTCCTTTAACAAACCAATCCAAATGGTTGGGACACCACCTGTAATGGTTACTTTTTCTTGTTCAATCAACTCAGCTATTATTTTTGGTGTAAAAGAAGGACCAGGCAAAACTTGTTTTGTCCCATACCAAACTGAAGCAAAAGGTAGTCCCCAAGCGTTTACATGAAACATGGGTACAACAGGCATAGAAACATCTCGTTCACATAATCCAAGTGTGTCAGCGAGACCAATTGTTAGACTATGAAGGACGATTCCTCTATGTGAGTAAACGACACCTTTTGGATTGCCAGTTGTGGCAGAAGTATAGCACATTGCTGCAGGTGTATGCTCGTCCATATCAGATAAAAATGAAAAAGATGGGTCTGCTTCTTCTAACAGTTGCTCATACGAATAGACAGGATTTAAAGTGGTATTCGGCATTTCCTTCTGATCAGACATTATCACAAAGCATTCAACCGTTGTTAATTGATCTTTAATTTTTTCAATTATAGGCAGTAGGTCAGGGTCTATAAGTAATATTTTGTCTTCAGCATGGTTTATGACATAAGTTAAATGTTCTTGAGATAGTCGGATATTGACCATGTGAAGAACAGCACCGCTGCATGGAACAGCAAAATAAGCTTCTAAATGGCGGTGGTGGTTCCAAGCAAAAGTGCCAATCTTATCGCCTTTTTCCATCCCAATCTTTGTCAATGCACTTGCTAATTTTCTAGTTCTTTCTCCTATTTCTTTGTAAGTAAATCTATGAATGCCGGATAGTGTTCTTGAAACGACTTCTTTTCGCGGAAAATATTTCTCTGCACGTTCGATCATGGAGGTTAATAGTAGTGGTGTGTCCATCATATTTTTCTTCCCCCCTCATTTTTATGTTAGCGCTTTTCATATTTGAGGTTCTAAGATGGTTATATTCATTCATTTCGACCTATAGACCAAAATACCTGCCAAAAGTAGAAATTGCTATAAGAAAAATATGTTAAACAGCACCACCAATAGAAAAGTCGACAAATCATCATGAGATTGATGAAAATTGTAAGTATTTAATTCATCTAATTGATTACTTTGCCGCCTTTGTTCCTGTAGTTGTCCGTTAATCCACTTCTAACCGACATCGATGTGGCAGCCCAGCTTCCGAAATAATTATTTCAGGCAATTGTAGACATAATTCAGGCGTTTCGAGAAATAATTCAGTCACTACAAGGAATAATTCAGGCATAACGGCAAATAATTCAGTCACTTGCAAAAACCCCCTTCAATAGGGGGACGAACTGACGGTAACATCCCTCCTGATACACAAATAAAAAAAAAAAACACCACAGTTCAAGTAACTGTGGTTGTCACAAATTTTATACATTCTTATCTTTTAAAAAAAGGAGTGCCGTCGCTCTGCCTCCCCCTACCCTATTCCAACTCTTTTCCCATTCCCCTTAAAAAATGAAGTAGAAAATTTATTGCACGATTAATATCGGGATCTTTCAAATACTTCATTAACTGAAAAGCGTTGATATCCTTCCCTGTATCCATATTAGCTGAACCTTCTTCGATTCCTTTTTTTATACCATTTACTAATTGGTCGATATCTTTACTATTTATTTCTACTGTTCGACTTGAATGTTTCGTAATGGAATCATTAACTAATGATAAAAGATTATATTTTTGCAGCTGTTTGACAAGATTGATAAGTTCGTAAACATGTTCTTTATTATTCTCTAAAAAATGGTGTAAATCTGTTGTATTATGTTTGGCTCCAAGTGAAACAGAATCTGGACTATTGATTTTATGTTTCATTAACAAAACCCCCAACAATGAATTCACCTTTAATCGTATGAACGTTTTTGGGGATTCATGCAAAAAATAAAAAAGAAGACTCAACATAAGTTGAATCTCGTTTACTATTCTTGGCTTTTCTTAGGAACAAAATTAAATATTTCATGGCTTTCAAATGTATCGACTAACCGATCTAGCCATTCATAATACTCCAATGTAAATTCTAATTTCTCAATATCACCTTTAATAGTTTCTTTAAACTCTATGTCTACTTCTTCATATTGAAGCATTTCCTTTAGTTCCTTAATGGATTTTGAAATACTATTTGTATTCATGGAAATAGCGCTTCTCCATTTGACGGAAAATAAATCGATAAAATTTTGATACCAATCGCCTTCAACTGCATATAAATCCCGGCGCATCCCTTTTTTCCACACTTTATCTACCATTTTCAGTTCCAATAAAGTACGAACGGAAGTACTCATACTAGTCTTGCTCATTCCTAATTCATCTTTCATTTCATCTAATGTTAATGGCTCATGATGAAAAAACATCATGCCATATAATCTTCCAATAGAAGGAGTAATCCCGTATAGGTTCATATTTTGAGCAATTGACTCGATGACCCGTTCCCTTACTTTTTCCAGTTGGTCCTTCGCATTCAACAATATTCACATCCTAATCATAAGTGGCTATTTTCGTATCGCTTGAAAAATCCAAAAGCCAATTTTATCCTGTTTAAAATCCAAATAACGGTTATCACTTGTTGCTTTTCGTAAATTTTAATAAATTCTCATCTTGACCTTGTTTTGGGGCATCTATTCTTAAATAAGTATTTATTCTTAATCCAAATAGGAATGCTTATAGATTTTGTCTACAAAAGTAAAATAGTTTAAGAAAAGAGCCTCAAATAACTCCTCATTTAATAATCTATCCGTTTCAACTTGGAATGTAAAGTATCCTCATGTAGGAGGATTCAAGAGGAAATCGAAGGAAATTTAAGAACACACATCATCAAGTGTGTACAGTTTTTACTTTACGAACTGTATGAACGGAATATAAAGGGATATGGAGTTTGAGTGTTCCCTTCCAATTTCTATACAATTATAGAGTGGCAACTAAGAGGGGTGATTGGATGATAGAAGAAAACAAGAAGATAAAAGTACATGTTAAGAATGTCACTAAAATATTTGGCAAACACACAAAAAAAGCGTCACATCTATTATCAAACGGAAAATCAAAACAGGAAATCTTAAAATTAACCGGAGCCACAATTGGAGTAAATCAGGCAAATTTTGAGGTTTACGATGGTGAAATCTTCGTTATTATGGGGCTATCCGGAAGTGGAAAATCGACACTTGTTCGAATGTTAAATCGATTAATCGAACCGACATATGGTGAAATTCTCATTGATAATGAAAATATTACTTCGATGACAAAGGAACAGCTTCGTAATGTCCGTAGAAGGAAAATCAGTATGGTGTTTCAGAAATTCGCGTTATTACCTCATCGAACAATTCTCCAAAATACCGAATATGGATTAGAAATTCAAGGTATTGATAAACAAGCAAGAAAGGAAAAAGCGCTGCAATCCTTAAAATTGGTAGGTTTAGAAGGCTACGAAGACCAATATCCAGATCAATTAAGCGGTGGGATGCAACAGCGGGTCGGCTTAGCAAGAGCTTTAGCTAATGACCCTGATATTATGCTAATGGATGAAGCTTTTAGCGCATTGGATCCATTAATTAGAAAAGATATGCAGGACGAATTATTAGAATTGCATCATTCCATGGGTAAAACGATTATCTTTATAACCCATGACCTCGATGAAGCTCTTCGTATCGGTGACCGAATAGCCTTAATGAAGGATGGCCATATCGTGCAAATCGGTACACCAGAAGAAATCCTAATGAACCCTTCCAATGAATACGTTGAGAGATTCGTAGAAGATGTCGATTTCTCTAAGGTTTTGACGGCAGGACATATTATGAAGCGTGCTATGACGGTTCAAGTGGAAAAAGGTCCAAGGGTTGCTTTAACATTGATGAAGAATCTCGCTATCTCTTCTATATATGTTGTAGATAAACAAAATCGTTTATTAGGTGCGGTTACAGCGCAAGATGCAAAAGAAGCAGCTCAAAACGGTAAATCTCTTGAAGAAGTATTGATTAGAAAAATTACCTCTGTTCAAAGTGATACATTACTAACAGACCTTTTTGAAATTGTATCAACGGCAAATATTCCTGTTGCAGTAGTGGATGAGCGAGGCAGAATGAGAGGAATTGTCATTCGAGGAGCATTGATTGGTGCCCTTGCTGGGAACGAGAATTATATTCATCAATCTGAAATCATGGAACCTTCTGCAGTGAAGGAGGTGAATTAAGATGGATAATTGGTTACCTAGAATTCCATTAGCTGATTGGATCGATACATTTGTAGATTGGTTAACAACTACTTTTGGCGGACTATTTGATGATGTCTCTTCTATAGTTGAAAACTCTGTGGACGGAATTGTAAAGGTATTGGGTCTATTACCGCCATTTGTACTGGCGATTATTATTGGATTGCTTGCCTTATGGCTTACCAAAAAAAGCATTGCGATTTTTACGTTTATCGGATTCCTAATTATAAATTATCTTGGCTATTGGGATGCAATGCTTAACACATTGGCTCTTGTCTTAACTTCGGTTATTATCTCCATTGTTGTAGGAATTCCAATTGGGATATGGTCCTCGCAAAAAGTGTTGGTTCGCAAAATCGTAACGCCAATACTTGATTTCATGCAAACAATGCCTGCTTTCGTGTACCTTTTACCAGCCATCTTCTTTTTTAATATCGGAGTGGTACCAGGTGTTGTTGCATCGGTTATTTTTTCGATGCCTCCAACAATAAGACTTACCATTTTAGGAATTCAGCAAGTTCCTGAAGATATTATTGAAGCAACGGAAAGCTTTGGTTCCACTACCTATCAAAGGTTAATCAAGGTTCAATTGCCACTCGCTATGCCTACGATAATGGCCGGAATTAACCAAAGTATCATGCTTGCTCTTTCAATGGTTGTTATCGCATCTATGGTAGGTGCACCTGGGTTAGGAGAAGAAGTGTATCGGGCAGTAACACAATTAAAAATCGGTGTTGGTGTTGAAGCTGGTATTGCTATTGTCATTGTTGCCATTGTTTTAGATAGAATTACGCAAAATGTTGGAACAAGGAAAAAAAGGGGGAATTTATAATGTGGAAAAAAATAATCGGGTTGGCGTCTGTTGCTGCACTCTCTTTCAGCCTTGCAGCATGTGGTAGTGATAAAGCGAGTTCAGACAAATCTTCCGTTGGAGATAGTGTCGATCATAAAATAATCGGTATTGACCCAGGTGCAGGAATTATGCAAGCAACGGATAAAGCCGTTAAGGAATATAAATTAGATGATTGGCAGATTGTATCCGGGTCAAGTGCTGCGATGACTGCAATGTTAAAGAAGGCATACGATAAAAAGAAACCTATCATTATTACAGGCTGGAACCCTCATTGGATGTTTGCAAAATACGATTTAAAATATTTAGAGGATCCAAAAGGTGTATATGGAAGTGCGGAAGAAATCCATACTATTGCCAGAAAAGGACTTAAAGAGGATCTTCCGGAAGCTTATAAGATTCTAAGTAACTTTAAGTGGACAGAAGATGATATGGGCAAAGTTATGCTTGATATTCAAGAAGGCACAAAACCGGAAGATGCTGCCGCTAAATGGGTGAAAGATAATGCTGAGAAGGTCGCTAAATGGACAGAAGGCGCAAAAAAAGTGAATGGTAAGAAAATCAAACTTGTGTATGTAGCATGGGATAGTGAAATTGCCAGTACAAATGTGATTGGAAAAGTACTTGAAGACCAAGGATATAAAGTCACATTAACACAAGTAGAGGCAGGACCAATGTGGACTGCTATTGCCGATGGAAGTGCCGATGCTTCTCTTTCTGCTTGGCTTCCACTAACCCATAAAACATATGCAGATAAATACAATGGAAAATTTGAGGACATCGGAACAAGTATGACAGGCGTAAAAATAGGTCTCGTTGTACCAAAGTATATGAAAATTGATTCAATCGAGGATTTACAAAAATAATGAAACAAAAAGAAGAGTCTCTACTTATAGAGGCTCTTTTCCTATTTGCTATACTCTAAATCTACTATCCAGCACTCAAGTACGAGGTCGTAATACGGATCTGATTTAGCTTGCATTATTTTGTTTCCATATTCATCAAGCACTTCATCCCCATCTAGTTCAAACATCCTAAAGTTGTCCCCTTTTTGCAGCTGCCAAAAATCAATTTCTACCCATTTATTGTCTTTAAAGGCTAGCGTTCTTCGAAAATTCACGTTTCATCCCCTCTGTACATGATATGTAGTATCTTTTACATTTAATTCGAAATATGTAAAAAGGACTATGTATTTATCATAAAGAATCTTAAATGTGTGTTGTCCTATTTTATATTTTTAAAAAATTGTTTGTCGAACTACTTAAACAAGCCTTTATGAGAGTCGATTAACAGCGCTGTGTAGGCGGGTTGGCCAACTTTCAAATACTTGTTCACATGTAAGTTTTGTAAAAGGATGAATAATGATTAAAACATGCTTAATGAATATTTTTGGGACATTTTTTCTAGCAGTTTTACCCCAGCGATACTATTTCCCTTTTCATCTAATGATGGACCATATAATCCGATTCCACATTTACCTGGTACTGCACCGAGAATTCCTCCTGAAACTCCGCTTTTTGCTGGAATTCCTACTTTTATAGCAAATTCACCAGAAGCATTGTACATTCCGCATGTTACCATAAATGTTTTGCAAATACGGGCAATCTCATGAGGTATCACTTGTTTTCCAGTTAACATATCAACTCCATCCATCGCCAAGACGCAGCCGATTTTAGCTAAATCCAAGCAGGTTACTTCAATTGCACACTGCTTTGTATATAGATCAATCAATTCCTCCACGTTTTCATCGATTACGTTATGCTGTTTCAAAAAATAACAAAGGGAGCGGTTTAAATCGGCCGTCTTAAATTCAGAGCTAGCGACTTCTTCATTTACTTTAATTCGATCATTTCGTGTAATGTCATGGATGAAGGTCATTAATCTTTGTAATCGTTCCTCTACATTTGCTCCCTTTATCATATGTGTAACAGCTAAAGCACCTGCATTAATCATTGGATTCAGCGGTTTAGAAGGCTTATTTGTCTCTAATTTTGCAATGGAATTAAACGGATCGCCAGTTGGTTCTTGACCGACTCTTTCAAAAACATAGTCTGCTCCCCTGTCCATGATTGCAAGTGCTAAAGTTATTACCTTTGAAATACTTTGCAATGTCATGGATTGCTGACATTCACCTGCTGTGAACCCACTTCCATCTGGGTAATATATAGAAATCGACAAATCATTTTGTTTTGCTTTTTTTAGGGCAGGAATATAATCTGCCACTTTCCCTTCATTTGCATAAGCTCTGCATTCATCGACTAATGCTTGTAATTCAGTGTTTGATTGACAATTCAAGATTGTTCCCCCGTTTTAATTTTTTATTTATTTTGCACCAAATAGTAAGGATACACTACCACATGAAAAAATAAAAGCTGGAAAAGCTAAAATAAAGGAGGGATCTAATATGGCAAGAAGAAATAGACAAACCCTTGTACCAGGAGTTCGCAATGCGCTTGATGCTTTTAAAGGGCAAGTGATGGAAAAGCAAGGATATAAAGTCGATCCACAAGATCCGAATAGTGTGAAATATGAAGTTGCTAAAGAACAAGGTGTGCCTTTAAAAAAAGGGTATAACGGAAATCTTTCATCAGAGGAAGCAGGAAAAGTTGGCGGTCCGATTGGTGGTAATATGGTCAAAGAAATGATTAAAATGGCTCAGGAACAACTTAAAAACAAATAGTGCCGGGAATTATCCGGCACTATATTTCCATTATTGAACACGTACTCTAAACAAACCAATTGAAAGAAAGACAACGGCGAATCCTAATAAAATCGTTACGGGTGTTAAAATATCTGGTAAAGTTCCTCCCTCGACGATTAATCCCGTAAAACCTTTCATTGCCCATGATTGCGGGACAAAATTGGCGATTTTTTGCATGATGTTAGGGACTATATTTAACGGCCAATACACTCCACCAAGCATACAAGTGGATACAATAATTAGTGTTCCAATAGCAGATTGTTGCTCCGTTGTTTTTACGATACTTGCGATGGCTAATCCAAGTCCTACCACACAAAGTAATAGTGAAGAGATTAGTACAATTAATCCAATGATATTCCCCCATTCTACATGAAAGACAATGGAAGAAAAGGTCATTAAAATGCCAAACTGAATCCAGCCAATTAGAAAGAATGCTAATAAATATCCCATGATTAGTTGAAATTTTGTGATGGATGTTGTCAATAATCGAGACCAAACTCCTGAACTTTTCGCTTCAATAATCACTCCGGTTACAGACATTATCATCATCATCACAAACATTATCGAAAAGCCAGCCGAGCTGTATGACATTCCGCTCAATGTTTTCTCTGAATCATTACTGGAAACAATTTTTGTGATTTCATTTGTTTTAATTTCTGAATTTGATAGTTTGTCAAACATAATCGTCCAATTGTTTTTACTCACATTTCCCCATTCAACCGCCGAAATTACTTGCAGCATCATAAGGTGGACTTTTTGATTTAATGATTGTTTTATTATGATGTTAGTAGTCGAACCTGGTTGATACTGAAAGAATAGCTTTGGATTCTGATCTGCTGCCATCTGTTCCTGAAAGCCTTTTGCTATCGTAACAATACCTTCAATTTTATGCTCTTTGATTAAATCAGCAGATTTTGTCTCACTTGTTTCCTTAACCTTTAAAGTGTGGTCTTGTTTTAACCGGTCAATTAAAACAGCCGATAGATGAGATTTGTCCTTATCGACAATTGCTAGTGTTATCGCTTGTGACGAATCATTACCAAAAACACTTCCGAATAACAGGGTGAAAATAATAGGCAGCACTACCATTAATATATAGGCAGAGGGCTTACTTAAAGTTCTTTTTATTTCAAAAAAACAAACCGCTAATGCTTTTCTCATAATAATTTCTTCCTTCCTTCATTAGTTTGTTATCGTCCGTAAACGGAATGTTCCTATCAATGTAGCAACAAATCCGATACCAATTAAAATTAACACTGGCACAATCAAACTGCTCCAAGATGCACCCGACATAATATTTGTAAAGCTTGTTAATGCCCACGAATTAGGTACTACCTTTGAGATGTTTTGTAAAACTTGTGGAAAAACAGAAACTGGAATCATCGATCCACCGAGTAAAGAAAATACTTGCACTAACATTCCACCTAAGGAATCAGCCATCTTTTCAGTTTTCATAAAAGCTGCAACAATCATCGACAAACCGGAAACAGATATACTGTAAGCGAAAGCAATTGTGAATATTTGCAGCAAGTTATTCCCCCAATTTACTTGTAATAAATAATGGGTAGCACCGATAAAAATTAGAAACTGTATCAATGTATAGAAAAAAGTTCCTAAAAATTTACCAAATAAAATAGATCCATTCCTAGTCGGTGAAGTCATCATTCTGGAAAGTGTAATATTTGCACGTTCCGTTAGAATGGACTTTCCGCCAACCATTGCATTAAATAGTAAAAACATTGCTGCCATTGCTGCTGCGTAATATTGTATAGATGAAACTTGTTTCTTTCCGATCGATTTTTCTGAAACAAATTTGCTTTCACCGGCTGCCTCTTTTAATAATTTACTTGTTAGCTCTGTTCCAATTGTGTTCAGTTCTTTCCCAGTTGTGCCTGTAGACGCTAAATCAGAAACAACTGCTTTCGTAGAACCAGATACTGTTGTGGTTGTTTTTATATATGCTTCAGTTAATTGCTGGATAATATTAGCTTCGAATTCCTTACCAGAAGATACTTTAATGATAGCTGGTTCGATGTAATTGTTCTCAAGCTCAGTACTCCAATTTTTCGGTAATATTAAGCCAACATCTACTTTCTTATCGCGAATCAATTTGTTTAGTTCTTTTTGAGTGTGTACTGTTTTAGTATTGATTGATTTCTTAATTGTTTTGTCTTGTAAAACTTGATGAACAAATTGGTTGCTCATGGTGTCTTTATCTTGCTGATACACAGCAATAGATATTTTCGGAATGGAGGATGAGTCCCCCATTACCCCTTTTAAAGCGGATCCTAAAATAATAGTTAATACGAAAGGCATTAATATCATCATAAGCAGCGCTTTTCGGTCCTTAATTCGAATGGAAAAATCCTTTATTGCTATTGCAAAGCTTTTCATATTTATTCCCCCCTAATCTCTTAGTTTTCTACCAGTTAATTGTAAAAATAACGATTCTAAATTTTGCTCTTTCAATTGAATAGATTGGATAGAAATGTCATGTATGGAAGCGAGTGAAATTACTTCCGTTAAAACACGATGTTTATCTGAAAGTAATATTTCAATGGTTCCATCCTCTACAACATTCGAACTTTCAATACCATCAATGTTGTTAAGATTAACTAGGAAATCAACCGTAGTTTTATCTACTACTAATTGCAATATATCCCCTCCTGCTAGACGGTTACAAAGATCTGTTTTGTTCCCGATTGCAATTAGTTTGCCGTAATCTATGATTGCAATCCTTTTACATAGGTAATCTACTTCTTCCATGTAGTGACTCGTATAAATAATGGTCATCCCACTTTCATTTAAGCGTTTCACTGTCTCTAAAATATGATTTCTTGACTGTGGATCAATCCCCACTGTTGGTTCATCCATAATTAACAACTCAGGCTTATGCATAAGTGCTGCACCAATATTAATTCTCCGTTTCATTCCACCAGAAAAGGTTTCAATTTTGTCCTTGGCACGATCCTTTAACCCTACTAATTCTAGTACTTCATTTGCCCTATTCTTTACTTGCTTCCCAGTTAGGCCATACATTTTTCCCCAGAAAACGAGGTTTTCAAATGCTGTCATTGTCGGATAAAGAGCGATATCTTGAGGAACAACCCCAATTTTTTCACGGATTTTCATAGGTTTTTTCTTTACGGATAAGCCATCTACCTGAATATCTCCTTCATCATATGGAATCAGCCCGCAAATCATGGAAATGGTCGTTGATTTTCCTGCACCATTTGGACCGAGAAGTCCAAAGGCTTCTCCTTTTTGAACTTCAAATGTTACACCTTTCACTACATGATGATCTCCAAAGCTTTTTTTTATATTGGATATTGATAACATAGTTTTTTCCTCCCGAATGAACATCTATTTTGTTATTTCTAATGTTATTTTAATAAGAAATGGCAATGTTTCCATCTCTCTACAGATAGATTTTGCAACATAAAAAAAGCGACACCAATGTGCCGCTTTTCCTTATCTAATATGCCAAAAGTCATATTTGGAAAGTCGTAATCCCATAACGTACAGCAAAAATAGCTGCTTGCGTTCGATCCCTAATATGTAATTTTTGAATAATGTTGGAAACATGATTTTTTACCGTTCCCTCTGTAATGTACAACGTATTGGCAATTTCTTTATTATTTAATCCTAGTCCCAAGGCTTTTAACACTTCTAATTCCCGTTCGGTTAACTCTTGTATCACAGTAGGAACTTCATCTGACTTATCATTCGGCGATTCTTTCAATCGCTTCTCCAACAATACTTGATTAGTAAAATCTTTTGGTAAGACGATGCCTCCATAGTATACTGTCATGATGGATTGAACGATGGTATCAGTAGACATATCCTTTAGTAAATAGCCTGAAGCTCCTTCATGAAGGGCATCGTAGATGAGATCACTATCGTTAAAGGTTGTAAGCATTAATACCTTTATGTCTGGCATCTTTTCTAATAATTTTTTTGTTCCTTCTACTCCGTTCATAACGGGCATTCGAATATCCATTAATGCTATATCTGGTCTTTTCTCAAGAGCCACATTCATTGCTTCTAATCCATTACCAGCAGTTCCTACCACTTCAATTTCCGATCTTAAATTTAAAAGTGAGCCAAGCCCTTCTCGAACGAGGGGCTGGTCATCCACTATGATGATTTTAATCATCTTAATACCTCCAAGGAATTCCATTTGAATTGTTTTAAAGGGATCGAAAATGTAATGTAGAAGCCTTCACCCTCTTTTCCCTCAAAAAAGATTTCGCCACCATGCTCTTGTATCCTTTCTTTCATATTTTTTAGGCCAAATCCTGGGACAACCTTTTTTACTCCTTGGCCATTATCAAAAATTTCAACAGAAACCTCATTTTCAGAAATAGTAATCGAAACTTTATAAAAAGTAGCGAAACCATGCCGTTTTGCATTTGTTAACGATTCTTGTATGACCCTTTTAATCTGTGGTTGGATAGATGGAGTTAACAACGTAACATCACCGACAACATTCAAGCTTGTTTCTACATTAGACATAGCAGAAAAATCGGACAACATTTCCCGAAGTGATGGGATGAATCCAGTATTATGCGCATCGTCTTCACGTAAGGTACGTACAGATAAACGAATTTCTTCTAAAGAATTTCTCGTCAATTTTTCGCAAACGGTAAGAACTTCCTCACCTTTAGTTAAATCTAATTTTAACAGTTCTTTCGCTAACTGAATTTGCACTAGTAATGCTGTCATGTTATGGCCTACCGTATCATGAATTTCACGGGCAATTCGATTTCGTTCTTGAATAACTGTTAAGTCCTCCACTTGTTTGGAGTACTCACTCAATTGTTCGTGCGTTTTTCTTAGTTTTTCATGTGATTCGGTTAACTGAAGAAATTGGCTAGAAATCGTTTCCCTTGCGTTCATTAAATTTCGTATTAAGCCTCCAACGATAGCACAAAATACTACGAACATTAAGTTTAAAATATTATCTCCTATATTAAACTCCTTTGTTAAGACAAATTTTTCGGTGCTTATTAAAATCCATACTGCGAAGAAGATAGCTGAAAATAGAAAAAGTATTTTTTTTTGATCAAAAGTAAGAAATATTCTAGTGGAAATAACACCAAAGAAAATCAAATAAATTAAACTTCCTTCCTCTACGAAGAAAAAGCCAAATCCTGCACATAAAATAAAATCAACAGCAATACATAACAATTGTACAGAAAATCTTTCTGAAGAAAATTGGATAAAATGATTCACGAAAAAAATAATCATTGCTGCAATAATGTAAAATAGTCTAAATGAATCATCTTTACTAATAAATGAAAAATAAGTGCTGCTTAAAAGTAAAAACATAAAAATCTTTGCTAATTTTAATGTAAAAAAATATTCCTTCTTCACAGCCTATCCTCGCTAATAATATATTGATGCAGCTTATTCAAAGTAAAAATTCCTTTTATACCACTGCAATGATTAAAATAGTGTATACTTTCTTCCATTGTTAAACCTACCTCCATTAATCCTCTTGTTATGACTTTTAAATAAGAAGAAGGTGGTAAGGAAAACTTCTCGGTTTTCATCGATTTTGTATTTGTAAATGTAAACATTGGTGATCCATCCTTATATCCCAAAAAGACGATTCTTCCATACCAGCTATTATTGATATCTTGATAGCCATTTTCTATTACTTTATGTAAATCGATAGAGAGATGATCTTGATGATTTTCTTGCGCAACGACACCCTCGAATTGTTCATCTGTGATTAAATACATTCTACCTACTGTCTTTACATCCGACAGCTTTTCATGACCAATAAAAGCAACACCGCCTTTCCCCCATTTACTTCTTTCTTTTGCAAAATACAGAGGGTAATTTAATTCTATTTTCTCATCTGCTATTGGTGGCGTTTTGTCTCGACAGCCTTTTTCCACTTTTTCCGAACCTTCTGGCTTTCCCCCTTGGATATAACACATAAATCTATCCCTACAAAGATTGGATCCATAACTTACATACCAAACTTTCATGTATATCACTCCTAAGTAGTAATCGAATCTTTATTCGATAAAAACTATAAAAAATCCTTTAAAATTTAGTATCTAAATATTTCTTAGAGAGAAAAAACGTCTCTTCCGAATTAAATTCGGAGAGACGTTTTTTCGATTATTCTACTGTTACGGATAATGAGCTTATTCTTAAGGATGGAGAACCAACATGATAGAATGGGAATATTAAATCGGCTCCAACTTCTTCGATATTATTTAGTAATTCGAAGAAATTACCTGCAATCGTCATTAGATTCACTGGTGATTCTATCTTTCCGTCTTTCACATAAAAACCATTTGCTGCTACAGAGAAATCACCTGAAATTTGATTCGTTCCCGAATGTAAGCCAGATAATTCCGTAATCAGTACTCCTTCTTCCATAGTGCTCAATATTTCGTTAAAGCTTTTGGAGGATGGTTGAATATAAAAATTAGATGGTCCAACTGTTAAAGCTGACTTGTATGACTGCTTTGATGCATTACCCGTAGTAACAGTTTCATCTTTTTTGGCTGTCTTGTGATTATGCAGCAATGATTTCAATACCCCGTTTTCCACCACTTCTAATTTCTTTGACGCAACCCCTTCTCCATCAAATGTCCTGCTTGCCAATCCATGTTCTAATAAAGGATTGTCAATAATGGAAACGTTCGAATTTGCAATGTTTTCCCCTATTTTATCCTTAAGTAATGATTTCCCAGCTTGCGTATTTTCAGCTGAAAAAATAGGTGAAAAGGTATCCAGTAACTGAGCTGCAGCATCATTTCTTAGGAAAATTGGGTAGTCTTTGCTTTCAATTGACTTAGCCCCTAAAAATGATAAGGATTCTTCAGCCGCTTCTTTTGCAATTTGTTTCGGGTCAAGGGACGTGAAATCCTTTGCCGTGAAAAATTTATAAGCGGTTTTTGTTTCTTGACCTTCCTTAGCGATTGCATTGATCATAAAAAACAGATAATTTTGTTTGTCTTGTAACGTAAGTCCCTTGTTATTGGAAAGTGCTCGTGTAGTATGCACGCTTTTAAGACTACACATATCTGTCCCTGTTATTCGCGGATCATATTGTAATATTTCTTTTTCAATCTCTTTTATCAATTGAATTTTCTCAGAGATGGAGACTTTTTCTAGATCTCTTGAAAAGAAATTTCCTTCTTCATACGAATCACTTCCTGCAAAAATCTCTTCTGAATCATCATCCTCTATAACAAGAGCATTTTCTTTTGCTTGTGATAGTAAAAATGGAATGGAATCCTCCGCAAGTTTTTCAGCGTAAGCGTACCCCATTTTTCCGTTATACAATCCTCTGAAGGAAATACCGCCTTCTTCCGCAATTTCATATTCGTCAATTTCACCTTTATAGATTTGGCAGCCAAACACCTCACTATTTTCGAAATAAACCTCAACATCTGAAAACCCGACTTGCTTTGCGTCTTCAATAAGCTTTGCTTGAAAATCTTGTAGATTCATCCTATTACTCCCCCTTGCTTCCGCCAACTGTGATTTCACTTACTCTAACCATTGGCTGCCCAACATTAACAGGTATACTTCCGCTCGAAGCACCACACATTCCTGCTCCGTGTGCAAGCTGGTTACCGACCATGTCAACTAACTGCAATGTTTTTGGACCATTTCCAATAAGTGTTGCTCCTTTTAATGGTTTTCCAAGCTTTCCATTCTTGACTTCATATGCTTCCATGATGGCAAAATTATAATCCCCTGTTGCAGGGCTTACTTGACCGCCACCCATATATTTCGCGTATATACCATGTTCTGTATTCGCAATGATATCTTCTGGAGTAGATTTTCCAGGAGCAATAAATGTGTTGGTCATTCTGGAAGTTGGTGCAAAGCGGAATGATTCCCTTCTTCCTGAGCCTGTGGAATCCATCCCCATCCTTCTTGCATTAAATTTATCAATTAAATAGCCTTTTAGAATTCCATTTTCAATTAATATATTTTTCCTTGCTTGTTCCCCTTCGTCATCAATATTGATAGAACCCCATTCATTAGCAAGTGTTCCATCATCAATATAAGTAACGATATCAGAAGCAACTTTTTCTCCAATCCGGTTTGCGAAAACGGAGTTATCTTTGGCAACTGATGCTGCTTCTAGTCCATGTCCGCATGCCTCGTGAAAAATAACTCCACCAAATTCATTATCAATGATAACTGGGAATTTTCCACTTGGACAATAGTCTGCATCAAGCATAGTGACCGCAATTCTTGCTGCTTCACCAGCATAATGTTCAAGATTCAAATTTTCGAAGAACTCGAAACCTTGTGAGGAACCAGGACCGTAAAAGCCAGATTCCATTTTATTTCCGCGTGTGGCAATGGGTTGAATGGCAAGTCTTCCTCTTACTCGTTTGTCCCGGACAAATTTCCCCTCTGAATTGGCAATTAATACGTTTTGCTCTTCATCTAAATACCTTACTGTTACCTGTGAAATACTAGAATGATAGTTTTTAGCGATTTCATATGCCTTTCTCATAATATCCACT
Organism: Heyndrickxia sp. FW510-T9; assembly: GCF_058781025.1. Taxonomy (NCBI): domain Bacteria; kingdom Bacillati; phylum Bacillota; class Bacilli; order Caryophanales; family Bacillaceae; genus Heyndrickxia; species Heyndrickxia sp. FW510-T9. The sequence continues at coordinate 46,720 of NZ_JBYSWK010000029.1, forward strand.
TTTTGAGATTTTTTTACTTCTAATGGGTATTGAATAATCGGGTTTACGATTGGATATGTTTCTTTCACTAAAGGATTTAGTGAAATATGTACATCGCTTTTAATAGCCTGAGCTGCATTTTTTGCTGCTTTAAGCATTCCGTCTCTGGAAAAGTCAGTAGTATAAGCGTATACACTCTGCAATCCTTTAAATACACGAATACCTACACCATAATCACGTCCGGATATGCTTTTTTCGATTCTTCCTGATTGTAAATGGATGGAATTTGTAAATCGATCTTCCGCAAACACTTCCGAAAAGTCTCCACCTGTTGCTAAAGCAGCGTTTAACACGTCTTGAACTAATGATTGACTAAGCATATATTACCTCCTGCAATTTTAGTCAAGGTTAAATATTCGATATATTTTAAACCTTTAAAATAATTATACATTATTCATATACAAAGTCCTCCTGTTTATGCTCTATTTCTTCTCCGTCTTTAGATGGAGGAACAAACATTCGGAAGTTTAAAGGTATTTATTATCTTCAAGCCATTTTTTGTCGGATAGAAAAAGGACACCTTAATGGATGTCCTTTAACTGCCGATAATTACCGCCAAAATATAATAGTGGATTCCCTTCTTGTATAGAAAGGTCGTTTACTTTTCCAATAAACAACATGTGATCGCCAGCCTTTACCATGTCTTGAACGTCACATGTGATAGTTGTTAAAGCATTTTGTAAAACGGGCTGACCATTTTGACGATCGAATTCTATGTTGTTTATTCGTGGTACTTGATCTGCAAATATCATGGAGGAATTGATTTGATCCTCTTTTAAAATACTAATCGCATATTTTTTCGTTTTCTGAATTATGTCATACATATTCGCTTGTTCATCTATGGAAACAACCACTAACATCGGATCAAGTGACACAGACATAAATGCATTAACGGTAATACCAAATACCTCATTATTCCATTCAGTAGTAACAACTGTAATTCCGGTTGCAAAATTCCCCATGGCATTACGAAAATCTCTAGAATCCATTTAAATACCTCTCTCCTTCAAAAAAACAGTGCTCATAAATAAAACTATACTCTTTGTTTAAAAACAATGTCAAAAATAATGTAGCACAACTAACTCTTGATAGGAGTTGGTTCCCTTAAAAGGTAGCGCCTCTGCCAAGCTTTTTCTACTTAATCCGAAAAAAAGAAAAAATGTTCACCGACCTTGATAGTGAACATCAATAAATTTTTATGGCTTTTTCACTTCGAATTGACCTTTTAATTTTACTTCCCCTAATTCATTTCTCACAAAAATCTTTCCATGTAACCGTATTTCTTCATTGACTGTTTTTTCCCCATCAATCATTCCTTCAATCGATAATTTTTCTCCAGGTTTGGTCATAGCGGAAAAACGCACCTTGAAATTTCTTATATATTGTCTTGGATACCACTTCGATAATGCCTCTCCTGCCATTCCCATTACTAGCATTCCATGGGCAATTACTCCACCCAAACCTGCCTTCTCTCCAATTGGAACAACTGTATGTATAGGGTTAAAATCTCCAGATGCGCCTGCATATCGTACAAGCTGTGTATGCGTAATTGGTTGTTTTTTAATCGTTTCTAACTGGTTCATTTCCTCACCTCTTCTTATTCATTTCTTTCTATAATGTTAGAACGGGAAATTAACACAACTTTGCCTTCGCATATAAATTGATTCTCTATCGTAATGAATTTCATTTTCCTTTTTTCAGAATGTGAAATAATCTTTGCGGAACAGTTAATCTGATCACCTGCACAAATATCTTCTATATACTCATATTCCTGTTCTCCATGCAGAACTCTTAATGGATTAAGCTCTAATTCTTGAATTAACGTCTCAAAATCTAACCCACTCCACATCTCAATCACAGTTGGAAAAGTTGGTGGAATCGGAATGTCGCGGAAACCTTGCTCTTTGGCAATACTAACATCATTATATAGAGGATTATCATCACCAATAGCCATCGCAAATTCTTTGATTTTTCCGCGTTCGACGGTAAATGCATTGACTTTGAAAGTAGTACCGGTTTTAACCATGTTCATATGTCCTCCTCTTGTAAAACTTAGTAAAAGTGTAAGACTTACGCATTTATTATAACACTTTTCACAAAATTGAAATATAGATACTAGCTTGGTGAAAAAGAGCAAAAAAAACAAGCCACTTTTTTAAAGTAACCTGCTTGTTTTCAGTATACTTCCAACGATTCTTTCGAAAAAGGTTCTCCCATTTCTTGTGATCTAGCAGAAGTTGCTTTAACTGCCTCTGTAATTGCTTTATTTCCCCCAAAAGCTTCAAGTGCTTCTAAACCTTTTGCAGTTGGGCCATTAGGAGCAGCAACGTTTTCAATAAGTTCAGCAAATGACTCTTCTTGTTCTATCACCATCTTTGCTGATCCTAATACAGTTTGTGCGATTATATAGCGTACCATGTTTTTTGGTAATCCTGCTTTTATAGAGATTTGTTCCATTTGTTCCATTAATGAATAAAAGTAGGCTGGTGCACTTCCAGCAATACCCGTAAAAATATCCATATGCTCTTCTTCGATTTCAAATACCTCACCGATACCTCTGAAAATTTCCATTGCTACAGAAACAGAATCCTTTAAGCAATATTTACCGGAGGATAATGCAGTTGCAGATTCACCGACTGTACTCGAAGTATTCGGCATGACTCGAATAATCTGTGGTTGTTTGCCAAGGAAATCCTCTAAAAACATTGTTGACACGCTAGTAACCACGGATATGATTAATTGATTTGCATTTATTTTATCTTTTATAGATTCTAATGCTTGTTTAATATTTTTCGGTTGCATCGCCAATACAACAATATCCATTTTTTCAATATCAAAATGATCTATATTAATATGGTAGTATTTTTGTAAATTTAACAGTCTATCTTTATTACGATGATTTTGAACATATATTTGATTAGCCGGGATGATCTGTCCATTTATTAAACCTGAAATAATGGATTCAGCCATTGGGCCTGCCCCTATAAAAGCAATTTTTTTCTTTATATTCATATAATATCCCTCTATCTATCTATTTTCATACAACGCAAACTATCATAACATTTCGTTACATATAGATAAATAGAAAAGATTTTCTAGAAATATAGAATTGTACCAATATACGTTCATGATACTATGATGTATTTAAGGAAATAATATTGTAGCTTTATTTTTCATTCAAAGATCATTTAATATGCATCTTACTTATTTTAATGAATAATCACTTTTTGCTTGGTTGCATTTCCTTTCCTTATGATAAATTCAATTAAGATTAAATGAGGTAACCAAGTTATCCAAGCTCCACCCCTTATCCTACTATAGAAGTTTTTCTATTTCATTTTCTAATTTATCCGGTGTAGTATTTGGAGCATATCTACCAACCACCTCTCCATAGCGATTAATAAAAAATTTTGTGAAGTTCCATTTAATATTTTTTGTTCCTAAAATACCTGAGGCATGGGATTTTAAATAATTATAAATTGGATGTGTATTTTGTCCATTTACTTCCACCTTTTCAAACATTGGAAATGTAACGTCATATTTCATAGAGCAAAATTCAGCAATTTCCACATTAGTTCCAGGATCTTGACTTCCAAATTGATTGCATGGGAAACCTAGGATTTCAAAACCTCTGTGTGAATATTTTTGGTATAATTCCTGTAATTGTTCAAACTGCTTTGTAAATCCACATTTACTAGCGGTATTCACAATTAATAAAACCTTACCTTTATAGTCAGACATATATACTTCTTCCCCGTTTATTAATCGTGCGGATTCTGAATAAATACTCATTCGTGCTTGCCTCCATTTTTTTCATAACTATTTTTAAAATTTCCCTTTATATAATTAAACAACACTGTTAATTTTCTTTTGTGGAATAAAAAAGCGGAGAAACCAAATAGGATTTCTCCGTTACGGTTCTAATCATCATACGGATAGGAAATATGATTTCCATATATTGTACCAGGAACATTCTCGTCTTCTAATGCTTGCAAATATTCATTTAATTCTATTTGAAGCTCTTCTGGTGCACCGGGCTTTAAATGCCAATTCCCTGGTTCATCAACAAAATATGGACTATCCATAAAAGCTGGTCTTATTCTTGTCATATTCTACACACCTTTCTATTATTCCTTTAATCGACTAATCCTCTACTTCAAATGTAAAAAGATTGCCACATCTTTCATGAAATCTATAAAGGAAATTGATATTTTATCCAAGAATAATAAATATAGCACATCATATATCATTCCATATTGAATGGAGGAACATACTATGGTTCATACTTATGTAAACTGGAATGGTCATCATATCAAATTAACTTGGCTACCTAACGAGTCTCCTAGTTATGAACTCGTAACTAGTGTTCACGGATATTGTTTTTTCAATGAAAAAATTATGTTAGTACGGATTGAAAATCGCGGCTTTAATATGCCTGGCGGACATATTGATTTACATGAAACACCAGAACAGGCTTTTCATCGTGAAGCATATGAAGAAGGTTATGTGAAAGGAAAGATACAATATCTTGGTGCATTAGAAGTGAATCATAAAGAAAATTCTCTGTTTGATCCAAAAGGAAAATACCCATTAGTTGGATACCAACTTTTCTATCGAATGGAAATTACAGATTGTTTGCCATTTTTACGTGAGAATGAATCCGTAGCACGTATTTGGGTGGAACCAGATCAAGTCCAATATATTATTGACGACCATCCACTATCTTTAGCTATTTTAGAAGCAGCGCTAAATTCAAGATAAACTTGGACTCTTTTTATCTAACCCTTTTCATATTTTAAAAAAACACCTAAAATGTAGAAAGAATACATAAAGGAGCAGTGAACATGAGTAATATCTGGATTCCTATTCTCAGTATAATGGTCGTCATTTATATAATCGTTGGAATAATGTTAATTCGTTTTATCAAGAAAAGTAAAAAAATTCAAAGATGAAAATAAAAACCGGAACTAGTCTTTGTTTAGTTCCGGTTTTAAACTTATTCATATGCAGTTAGTGCACCAAACATCCATAAATGTTTTTCAAATTTTGCTTGGAGTTCATTTAATAAGTCTACTGTTGGGGCGTCATTTACCTCTTCTGCAAGCTTCACCCCAGTGTTTTTCATTTCATCTACCATTTGCCGATAATCCTTCATTAATTGTGAAATGATTTCATTTTCCTTATCATCTGCAGAGGCTTCTACAAGTGTCGTTTCTTCTAAATATTTACTCATAGTTGCTAACGGTTTTCCACCTATCGATAAGATCCTTTCTGCAATCTCATCTAAATCGGGTGCCATTTCATTATATAAATCCTCAAATAATTGATGTAAAGAATAGAAATGCCTTCCTTGTACAAACCAGTGATATCGATGCAATTTTACATACATAATATTGAAATTAGATAATTCTTGATTCAAAAAATTTATTAGTTCTTGGTTGGACATAGCGTACCCTTACCTTTCAATAAGATTTATTCTTATCTTTTGAAAGATAAGAGGTTTTATACAAAGGAAAATATAAAATTTGTATAAAAATTAATTAAATCAGTTTTATCTTTGTCTAGCTCAGCGCCTATCGGCTAGCGGATTTCTACGTCAGCTCCCTACGATAAGTCAACATCGACTCGTCCCTCGCCGTGTTTCCTAAATCTTGCGTCGAAGACTACTCAGGTGAAATTGGGAGTACAAATTTCACTCGGTGAAATTACACTTCAAATTTCACTCATCCGTACGCTAGAGCTGCGGCGCTTCCACGTTTCTTATATTAATATTCAATTTCATCATAATCTTTTGGTTGTGGTAATGGTTCTTTCGGCATATGCTCTATCGTATTTTGATTAAGGGAATGATGTTCATTCAATTGTTTTGTTGAAGTTTCTTTTTCGGTTGACTTTTTCTTCATCCTTCATCACCTGTTCTACATTTAGTTTTTTATCTAATACTTACCTTATTTAAAAACTGCATGAGTCTTTGATTATTTGATTGTTCAAATACCTCGTGGGGAGTTCCCTTTTCCATTACTATACCTTGGTCCATAAATATCACTTGATCAGCGACATCCTGGGCAAATTTCATTTCATGTGTAACAATTACCATAGTCATTCCTTCACGTGCTAAATCCTTCATCACCTTTAATACTTCCCCTACAAGCTCTGGATCTAGAGCAGAAGTTGGTTCATCAAATAAAAGCACTTCCGGATCCATAGCCATCGCACGGGCAATGCCAATTCTTTGTTGTTGTCCACCGGAAAGCTGATGGGGATACATCTCTCCTCGATCCTTTAAACCTACTTTTTCTAACAAGGAAAGCGCTTTTTTGTTAGCTTCTTCTTTTGACCTTTTCAGAACAACTACTTGTCCTTCCATGATATTTTCCAATGCCGTTAAATGAGGAAATAAATTATAGCTTTGAAATACCATTCCGGTTTGCTTTCGAAATGTCATAATGTCACGTACTTTGTGTTTTGTGGACGGTGAAAACTCCATCGCCATGTTACCAAGTGTTATTTTGCCTTGATCTGGTATCTCTAATAAATTTAAACACCGAAGCAAAGTTGTTTTCCCGGAACCTGAAGGACCGATAATAACGGCAGTTTTTCCTTTTTCAAGTGTTAAATCAATTCCTTTTAAAACTTCAAGGTCATCAAACTTCTTGAAGAGTTTTTCAATCGTAATCATGATGGCTCCTCCATTATTTTGCTATGCTACGATTATAACGTTTTTCAAGTGTGGTTTGGACATAAGATAACACAGTGCTAAAAATTAAATAAATTAATGCCACTTCTATATATAACCACAATGGTTCATACGTTGCCGCCGCAATTTCTTGCCCCTTTTGAAACATCTCAGTTACCGTAATTGTTGCAGCTAAGGATGTATCCTTCACTAAGCTAATAAAAGTATTTCCTAATGGAGGAACTGAAACACGCATAGCTTGGGGCAATATTATCCTTTTCATCGCTTGTGATTTTGCCATCCCAATCGAAAATGCTGCCTCCCACTGTCCTTTATTAATCGATAAAATGGAAGCTCTAAAAATTTCAGAAGCATACGCTCCAACGTTCAGAGTAAATCCGATTACAGCAGCTGGAAAGGGATTTAAAGTAATCCCAATACTCGGAAATCCATAAAATAAAATGAATAATTGTACAATTAAAGGTGTTCCTCGGAAAATCCAAACGTAAAAACGTGCAATAACGTCGAAAATTTTAATATCAGATATCCTTGCTAGCGCGGTTAAAAACGCTAATAATAAACCTAATGCAAATGTAATTAATGTTAATGGAATCGTAAAATATAAACCTGCTTTTAATATAGGAAAAAAGGCATCACGAAGGATCCCTATTATATGTTCTGAACGATCACTTGTAAACATAGTTTCTCCAATCCTTTACTTCGATACGTCAGTCCCAAACCATTTTTTTGAAATATTTAAATAAGTGCCATCTTTTTTCATATCTGCAAGAGCCTTATTTATACCATCTACTAAGTCTTTATTACCTTTCCGGAATAAAAAGGCATTACTTGTGGCTTGCTTTTCCTCGTATACTACCTTTACAGGTATATCAGGTCGATGCTTTTTTAAATCAAGATAGGAAAGGCTGTCATTTATAGTGGCGTCAATCCGTTTCGATGTAATGAGATCAATAGCTTGATTAAACCCATCTACAACTGTATTCGTTGCCCCATGATCTTCCGCTATCTTCCGATAATTGCTATCTAATGATTGACCTACTTTTTTGCTTTTTAAATCATTCAAAGATTTGATATTGTTGTTGTCCTTTCGAACGATTAAGACAGCCTTTGAAACAATATATGGATCAGACATATCGTATTTCTTTAGACGATCTGGTCTTACAGCCACCTCATTGGCTACCATGTCATATCTCTTTGCATCCAAACCCGCTATCATTCCATCCCATTTTGTTTCGATGTATTTTGGTTTTATTTTTAGTCTATTACACACTTCATTTGCAATATCAATATCGAACCCTGTCAGCTTTCCGCTACTATCATGATACGTGAAAGGAGAATATGTACCTTCCGTTCCAATGGTTATAATGCCTTTTTTTGTGATATTTTGATATAGTGTATTCTTTCCGTCTTTATCACTCCCAGTATTTCTACTTTTCGTACTACAAGCTGATAGTGTCACAATTAAAAACGAGGATAGGATAATAAGAATAGTTTTTTTCATGGATATTCCTCCATTTTGTTTCAATCTGCATTTTGAATTAGGATGTAAATTATCTTTATTATCATTTCCTCTGTTTTGTATTGTATTCAATTGTATTTCTGGTGCCATTACCCTTTTGTGCGGAATTTCTTCACCAACGGAAGGTTTGTACATATATTGTTTTAAGGAGGTGGAGAAGATGAATCTTCAGTATTTCTATGCAATACTATGCGGATTTGCTTTAATCATCCTTCCAACATTAGTATCAACATCAATCATACCTGCAGCATTAGCAACTGTATTAATAGTAATTGGAGTAATAATTGTAATTCTTTTCTCTGTAGTTTTAATTGTAAAAGCATTAATAGCTCTTTTTGGAAAGTGAATTAGATAATAATGGTAACTAACAATTTAGTTCAAAAATAAATTAGAGGAAATATGAAAAGGAGCCATTTCTTATGGCTCCTTTTCATAGATTAATAA